>JAYUVX010000274.1:0-13218 GCA_043753855.1 Myxococcales bacterium
GGGGATCCGGTTGCGGGCCGCCCGAGGTACAACACAATCACGACGGTCATCAGCGCGGCCACTCCACGCGCACCCGCAATTCTCCAGCCTCTTCGATAGTTCCGCATACGATCCCCCTTCAACGACGCGCTCCTACGAGGACGTCTGCGTTCAGTTGCCGTTCGATACCGTCGTGCACTCGGTCGCAGCCTGCGAGTCGCGAGCGCCGAGCACGCACGCCACCTGCGACGCGCTCAGATCTTTCGTGCAGCTCTCGATGAACGTTGTTCCGAGTGCCTGAGTCAACGCAGCTCGGTGCTGTGCCACGTCCTTGCCGAGGTTGTTCGCGCTGCCGAGCCGTAGCTCGACCAGGTGATCGCGCATCCGCTGGCATTGCTCCGCACGCGCGGCCGCTTCATCGGCTTCTCCACCGCCACACGCAGCGAAGCACCCGATGACCAAGATCCATGACTTCATCAGAGGCCCCCTTCGACGATGAACATCGTCGAGCTGTGTCAGCGCCGCAAAATTTTCGGCACCCATCAGTGGGAGTCAATTAGGGGATGCTGATGACAGCTTGCAAGCGGAAAATCTAGATCTGCTGTTCACTACTCATTGGGTGGATCCATTCCGACCAGTGCAGCGAATTGCGGCAGGGCCTGTTCAAGCTCGTGCCCCATTCCGAACCGTCGTCATGCTCGTCGGCAACTCGACCGCCGAGATCGCTGACATGTCCACGCCTGGCGGTTTGCGATCCGACTCGAGCGCGTCGCCAGCTCTTCGCTCCGACGGCGGCGTCGAGTGCATTCACGAGCAGATGGCACGACCGAGAATCATCCCGCTTGACGAGTCGTCAATGGCGAGCAGCGCCACGGTCGCGACGTCGGCATCGAGCGCTGGTGGCAGCTCACTGCTGGAGCGTCGATCGCTCCCCGCGTGCCGCGTCCCTCACGGTTTGAAGCTGGGTCCGCCGACTCGCCTGGCGCGCATCGCTCGCATTCGCTCGATCGTCGCCGTCTCGCGTGCTTGCTGACTCTCCTCGATGGTCCGGTATCGGGACACGCCGGGCGCGAACAGCGGCGGCAGCAAGCGACTGCTGAATCGCCACAGCTCGCGGATGCGGCGATACGTCCCGGGCGCGGTCGGTTCGCCGCGGTCCGGCGGCGGCATCTGGTCCACGCCGCGATATCGCGTGACGCTCATGTCGCGCCCTTGTCGAGGCCGAAGGCCTCCGCGAGGCGCGCGGCATCGGCGTGGTCGAGCGGACGTACCGTGTTGACCTTCATGCGATACAGGGTTTGCGGCGAGGCGACCGTCACGGTCTGGCCTTCGACATCGTAACGCTCGGATTCGAGATCGGCGAACCGAAACCGTTCGCCCAGGCGGGTGAGGATGTCCATCGGTGGGTTGTCATCGGGAGGAACGTAGCGGACCGCCGGATAGTCACCGCATAGATCCTCGGCGGTGATCTCGTCGATCGCGGCATCCGTGTAGAGCGAGTGCAGCGCGCTGCGAAGCCGCGAGATGTTGTCTGCCGTGGGCTCGACAAACACGTCCAGGTCCTCGGTGGCCCGGCCGATTCCATGAAAATTGATCGCGACTCCGCCGATCACCACGTACGCGACCCGCTGGGCTTCCAGCGCCGCCAGCACGCGCATCACGGCATCCCATTGCATGGCAGGGCACAGTGTACCCGACCGCTCACGTTGCGATCAGGCGGTCGCGATCCGGCAGCATTGTCGGTAGCGTCGACCGCTCCCACAGGGACAGGGCACGTGCCCCGATGGAATCGGCATCCCCTCGAGCGGTTGCCATCGCACGGGCGCCTTTGGCGCGGGCGCGTCGGCGACGCCGCGCACGTCGGAGATCCGCACCGCGACATCGTTGCCGTCCTCGTCCTCGCCGAGGACCATCCAGGTGGTGCCGCGCTTGCTCAACCGCGCGACGCACAGGTGTTGGATGCGGGTCCCGAGATCGAGCACCACACGTGCCTGGGTTCGCGACGCCGCTTCGAGCCGTGCGTCGATGTGATCCCGATGCCACTCCAGCTCGTCCCGTCGATCTCCTGCGCCGCCGGAGCTGGCCTGCCCAACCCCGAGGAGTGCGGCGATCCGCGCGACCAACGCCTCCGGAAAGCTCTGGAACCGGTCAGGACGCGCGAGGAGCTTCTCGAGACGGGCGAGGACAACGTCCAGGCTCGAGGGAGCCAGCAGGAAACGCCCATCGTGCACCGGCAATCGATCGACCGCGAGGGCGAGAGCGTCGTAGGTGTCCACGTCGAGCGTCACGCCAGCGCTCTTCTCCCAGTGCTGCACGAGCGCCTCGGACTGCGCGGAGACGTCGAACTCCGGTGCGCCGAGGGAATCGGCGGGCCGTGAGGGCGCGACGCGCGAACGCGCTGGTGGTAGCGAACCACGCTCGAGCACGGGAACCCGACGGCGCTCCGCGAGGTCGCCATTGCGAAATGCCGCGACTCGCGCACGCAACGCGGCCGGCGCGGAGACCAGCGGCGGAATTCTCGGTACGTCGCGCGCCGCGGGGCGCACGACCAGGCCAGCACCGGCGGTGGGTGACGACGAGCGCGACGTGATCCCGAGCTTGGCCAGCGCAGCCGTGATCGTGCGCTCCGGCAGCGTCTCGGAGACCAGCAGGACGCCCGGCGCGAGGATCCTCGGGCTGAACGATCCGAGCGCGGTCACGGTGCGAGCCTCGTCGGCCGGCGGGACGACCACGATTCGACCGGTCGCGATCGTGGCGTAGACCGCCTCGGTGGCCCACTCACGCACGGCCGCGGCGACGTTCTGCGGGAGCGGGGTGCGCGAGGCACGGGTCAACATGTCCACGAGCTCGTCGGCGCTCGCGCCTGCAGCGGCTGCCTTCGCGATCGATGACTTGGTGATCCGGGCCACGATCGCGCGATCGATCCGCGTCAGCTCGCTGACGAGCAGCAGCCGCGCGAGGTCGCTCAGCCGAGCTTCCGGCGGCAGGAACACCTCGAAGCTCGGTGTGATGCTCGCAGCCGTGGCGGTGGGCGACTCGCACGAGACGAGCACGGGTACCGCGCCGATCATTCCCTCGCAGAACCCGGGGAGCCGGGCGAGCTGTTCGAGGTGCATGGTCGTGAAACCGCGATACGCACAGGTGTCCATCCAGCTGTGAATGGCAGGAATCGGAACAGGCGCCGCACCGGCCACCAGCGTACGCAACAGCTCGTCGACCATCGGATGGTCCGGGAACCGGCCTTCTGCAGCCGCGAGCAGCGCGTCGCGGTCGGGGCGCAAGACGCCGTCCTCCTCGTTCGCGTGCAACAGGCCGAGCTCGAAGCCCGCGATCACGCAGGTGTCGATGGTCGCCTCGTCGAGACCGATCAGCTTGGCCAGCCGCTTGACCGCGCCGCGATGCGGCATGCCTTGCGTCGTCAGCTTGAGGTCGACCTGAGCGAGCGCCGCACACATCGCGATCACGGAACGTCCGCCATCGTGCTTGGCCGACGGCACGATGGTCCCTGGCGTCAGGACCGCGGTATCGAGGCCAGTGACGCGCTCGGCGATCCGCTCGGCCGACGGCGCCACCAGGGCGAACGCCCTGCCCTGCGGCGACATCAGCGGGATGATCAACAGCTGCGGGACGAGCTGTGCCGCGCCTGCGGTGATGTCGGTGACGCTGATCCCGAACCGCACGTGCGCGATGGCTTCGATGTCGACCACGTGGGCCATGCCGCCGTGCGCGGCGAGGATCGAGAGCACGGCGAGCGCGGGTACCGACAGCCCATCGACGGTGTTCTCGACCCATGCCCGATCCGCGTGCTGGCGAGCGAGCTGCTCGCGGCGGAGCATCGCGTCCTGCTCCGAACAGCGGAACAGATCGGCTAGCAACGCGGGTGTAAACTTCTCGATCCCCCACACGTGCTCGAGCAGCGGTCTAGTTGAGGAAGCCGCCATCGGTGCTCCGGGGTGGTGGTTCGTCGCCATCGACCAGATCGACCACGTCGATCGCCGCCGCGATCTCGGGCGTGTCGAGTGGATCGGGCGGGATTTGCGTCATGTCCTCGATGAAGAACCGGTAGCCCTGCTCGGTGAGGAACAGTTGCCGGTGCAGTGCCAGCTCCTCCTCGCAGGTATGGCGACTGACGATCGTGTAGAAGCTCGCACCGCCGGGCTTGGGACGCAGGATGCGGCCGAGCCGCTGTGCCTCCTCCTGCCGCGATCCCATCGTGCCCGACAGCTGGATCAGCACCGATGCCTCGGGCAGATCGATCGCGAAGTTGCCGACCCTCGAGAGCACGAGCGTACGGATGGCGCCGGAGCGGAAGTCCGCGAAGATCTTCTCGCGCTCCTTGTGCGGGGTGCCTCCCCAGATCAACGGGGCGCCCAGCTCGGCAGCCGCCGCGCGCAGCGGCGCGACGTAGGTCCCCATGACGAGGATCCGTTCGCCGGCGTGGCGCTCAACGAGTGCCCGCATCGCGCCGAGCTTGGTCGGATTGGCCGCCGCGATCACCGGGCGCTCGCGCGGACCGGCGACTGCATACGCGGTACTGCGGCCGGGCGACATCGCGACTCGCACCTCGAAGCACGTAGCCGCCGCGATGTGACCGGACTGCTCGAGCATCCGCCATGCGATCTCGAACCGCTTCGGTCCGATCAGCGCGAACACGTCCGTTTCGCGGCCATCCTCGCGGACAAGCGTGGCGGTCAGGCCGAGCCGACGCCGCGTCTGAAGCTGCGCCGTGAGCTGAA
This sequence comes from Myxococcales bacterium, assembly GCA_043753855.1. Lineage (GTDB taxonomy): Bacteria > Myxococcota_A > Polyangia > Haliangiales > Haliangiaceae > JABFXX01. Next base: position 4,716 of record JAYUVX010000274.1, read on the forward strand.
AAATCGGCGCCGGGACGAGGTGTACCTCGTCATAGATCACGAGTCCCCACGGTTCGGCCGCCAGCCGATCGAAGTGGCTGAAGCCGGTCGCGCCCGCGCCGCCGCGCTTGCTCATCATCGAGTACGTGGCGATCGTGACACCCGCGATCCGCGGCATGCGAGCGCCCTCGTAGATCGCGACCTGATCGGGAGCGAGGTCGGCCTTCGCCAGCAGCTCGCGCTTCCACTGGGCGGCCGCCTCGCGGCTCGAGGTCAAGACCAGCGTCCTCGTTCCCAGCGCCTCCATCGCGAGCATTCCGATCACGGTCTTGCCGGCCCCACACGGCAGCACCACCACGCCGTGGCCCGCACGTACGAACGCCTCCGCCGCCGCGACCTGATACGGATAGGGCGTGAACACGTCGCGCCGCGCATGCAGCGTGAGTGGCGCACCCTCGACCAGGCCGGCGACATCCTCGACGGGATATCCGATCGCGAGGAGCCCGCGCTTGACGGGCCCGCGATCGATCACCGCCAACGCGTAGCGCTCCCCATCTCCGCGGAGCGCCTTCGACAGCTTGGGATCGCGCTCGAGCCGCACCCGTAGCGCCGGATCGCGGACCTCCATCCAGAGCGAGGCAGGATCCGGGCCATCGACGATCCGGCACACGCCGTGGCGCGCGAACAGCTCGCGGATCTCGTGCTCGACATGCGAAGGCAACTCGAACCGGCTGATCGAGGCGAGCCCCGTCACCACCTCGTCCGCGGTGACGCCAAGCGCGGCGGCATTCCACAGCGCGAGCGCGCTCAGCCGGTAGGTGTGGACGTGCTCGGGCGACCGTTCCAGCTCCGCGAACCGCGCCAGCACATCACGTGCACGCTGGTATCCCGGGTGATCCACCTCGAGCATCACCGTCCGATCACCCTGCACGATCGCGGGCCGTTCGCTCGACACGGCGAGGTCGTACCACAGCTACCCGCGAGTGCCGCGCGAAAGCTGCCCGTGGCGGGATCTACGAGATGGTGGGAGTCGAGCGCGCCTACGCGATCGCGATCCGGACGGCCTTCACGAGTAACCACACCGCGTAGACCATCAGCGCCATGCCGATGATCCGCGGGATCCAGGCGGCCTTGTCGCCGAGGACATTCTTGCCCTTGTGGGTCAGGTACGCGACCAGCGAGAACCACATGAAGCTGCCGCCGAGCACGCCGATGGCACACGCGAGGCCCTGGAGCAGGCCGTCGTGCACGGGCAGGTTCGTCGCGATCACGACCCAGGTCACGATCGCCGCGGGGTTGAGGATGATCAGCGCGAGGCCGACGGTGAACCCCGACCACATCTCCTTGCGCATCGCGGTCGACGACGATGGATCTCCGGGCTCGGAGGCAGGGACCGCGGGCTTGACCGGCTGACTGCGGGCGGTGAGAAAGCCGTAGATGAGGAGCACGACGCCGCTGACCGCGTAGAGGATGGTCAGCACCGAGGGATAGGTGTTGACCACCGGCGTGACACCGAGCACGCCTGCGGCGGAATACACGAAGTCGCCCACCGCACTGCCGAAGCCCACCGAGATCGCGCGGCGCAGCGTGTACCGGTAGGCCGCATCGATGACCGCGACGTTCGCCGGCCCGATCGGGATGCCGGTGAGCGCGCCCGCCGCGATGCCGATCAGCAGGAACATCAGCACGGAATCCCCCGTGCTATAGCAGGACCGTGAGCCCGGCTGCTACCGAAGAGCCGGCCGCACTCGGTTCGGGGCCTACCCTGACCTGGCTGGGCCACGCCACCGCGGTGGCCGAGCTCGGTGCTGGGCGCGTGGTATTCGACCCGCTGTTCCGGAGCCGCGCCCGGGCGGCAGGCAAGGTCGATGCCGTGCTGATCACCCACTCTCACGTCGACCACCTGAACCGCTGGAGCCTGAAGGCGATCGACCGGGATACCCACCTGGTGGTGCCTCGGGGAGCCCGCCACATCGTCGAAGACCTCGGATTCGCGCACTTGACCGAGGTGAGCGCTGGCGACGCACTCGCGATCAACGGCTTGACCGTGACCGCCGTCGAGACCCGCCACGACCAGGGCCGGTGGCGCAAGGGCGATGCTCCCGCGGTGCTCGGGTACGTCGTCAGTGGTGGCGGCCTCACGGTCCACCATGCCGGCGATGTGGATTTTTCTGATCACGCCGTGTTCGATGACATCGGGAAGCTGCACGCGATCGACGTCACCATGCTCCCGATCGGCGGGATGATGCCGCTGCGCTGGTACCAGCGACGCCGCCACCTCATCGACCAGGGCGTCCACATCGATCCCGACTGCGCGGTGGACATTTACGAGCGACTCGGCGCGAAGGCGCTGGTGCCGATCCACTGGGGCACGCTGAGCTTCCGCTTCGGCAGCGCACTCGCTCCGAAGCGACGGCTCGAGAAGATCGTCTCCGAGCGCGGGGTGGGTGGCGTGGAGATCTTGCGTCACGGACAGCAGCTCGGCATCAGCGGTCTTGCGCCGCGACGCTGACGGCGTCACGCGAGGTGGTATTTCAACACACCGAGGACACCGATCGCGCCGATCACGACGCCGATCCCATAGCCGAACCGCTTGTCGTGGATGACCGGATCCCGGCCGTCCTCCTTGCGCAACCAGAACACCTTGAGCGCGTCGTAGACAAACCAGGTCCCGGCGACGAGCCCGGTGAACAGGGATAGAAACCACACGAACACGGTGTGCGAGACGAGGTCGTTCACGCGGAGCTCCCCGGGACGGCGTCGATCAGCATGCGCTTGGTGTCGTGGAGGACGACGATCACCATCAGCGGCACGAACAGCCAGAAGTAGAAGCGGACCTCGAACTCGCCGGTGGCAAAGCCGATCAGGTACGCGGTGTACGCGACGATCCGCTCCATCGCATACGACTTGTAGTTGACCGGGCGCCCCACCCGCTTCGAGTAGATCGCGCGCAGGCCACTGTTCCCGAGGCCAAGGACGATCACCGCGATCACGGGGATCACCGGAGCCCAGCCATAGCCGGCGAGCACGATCAGGCAGAACCCGTAGCAGATGCCGTCGGTGATCGCGTCAAACAGCTCGCCGAACGTGCTCCGGCAGTTGAAGATCTTCGCGACCAGGCCATCGACCTTGTCGAGCAGCCCGCAGATCAGGACGAACAGCGTCGCCCACTGGTGATAGCCATTCGAGACCGCCCACACGATCGGCGGCAGCGTCAGGAACCGCGAGGCGGTCACCATGTTCGCCGGGTTCAGCTTGGGGACCACGCGCGGCGCAGGTGCGCGGCCAGCCTCGACGGGCGCGGTCATGCTCATCACAATCAGCTCGCCTCGGCGTCGGGCGTCTCGTCAGGGGCGAGCCCCGGATCGACGAACCGATACCGCTTCCATGCGAACCGCACGCGCTGCAGCAGCGAGACGTGGCTCATGATCGCCACGGCCCAGCAGCCCGCGAGCAGCGGCCGCGGATCCTTGAGCAGCGCCGTGAACAAGATGCCGGTGCCGTAGTAGATGATGAACTCCGCGGAGCCGAACAGGCCGACGACATCGACCGGGTGGCCGATCTTGCCCTGCTTGCGCCAGATGTCCTGCTGGGACTCGGCGTAGATCGAGAGCTTGATGATCACGTTGGTCAGCGCGCCGGTGATCCCGAACCCGAGGACGATCAGGATGTGCGGATAGTCGTAGCTGAGGTTCAAGCAGCCGCCGGCATACATGACGCCGAGCACCCAGCGATCACAGACATCGTCCATGACCGCGCCGAACGTCGAGCGCTGGTTGAACGTGCGCGCCTTGTAGCCATCGATGTGATCGATGAGGCCACGGCCGAGCAACAGGCCGAACCCGGTCCACCAGTAGCCGTAGAACAGGACGACGCCGCCGACGAGGCCGATCGCCGCGCCGATCATCGTCCAGACGTTGGCGTGGAGCGGCAGCCGCGCCAGCGCTGACACGATCGGATGCAGTACCCGATCGGCGGTCTTCCGGAAGGCGAACAGGTTGGCCATACGGGGCTGGACTGTATTCTGAAAACGGGCCGACGCGGACGGTTATGACGTCCCTCGAACGGAATTCAAGACCTTGCGAAGCGCTCCGAGGAACTGGTCGATCTGCGCGCTGGTGACTACGAGCGGCGGCTGGAGCCGGAGCACGTTGCCATACATGCCCGAGATCGTGATCAGCATGCCGGCGTCGTGCAGGCCGTCCTTGATCGCGGCCATCTCGCCCTTGCCGAGGATCTCCTTGGACTCCTTGTTCTTCACGAGCTCGATGCCGCCGAGCAGCCCGGTGAACCGGACGTCACCGATCCACGGATCCTTCAGCGCCCACGCGGCCTCGGTGAAGTAGCGACCCATCTTCGCGCAGTTCTCGATCAGCTTCTCCTCGAGGATCACCTCGAGCATCGCGAGGCCACCCGCGCACGACACCGCGTTGCCACCGTTGGTCGGCGTGGTGCCGCCGAAGAACGCCTTCGAGATCTCGTCGGACGCTGCCGACAGGCCGAGTGACCCGACGCCGCCGCACAGCCCCTTGCCGCCGGTCATGATCTCGGGCTCGAGGCCGTAGTGCTCGACCGCGAACATCTTGCCGGTGCGGCCGAGGCCGGTCTGGATCTCGTCGGCGATCAGCAGGATCCCGCGCTGCTTGCGCTCGCGATCCACACGATCCCACCACGCCTGCGGCGGGGCCAGGCCACCGACGGCCTGGACGATCTCGGCGATGATCGCGGCGGTGTTCGGACGTGCGTCGAGCTTGCCGGGAAGCGAGTCGAGGCACTCGGTCTTGCACGTCGTGTGCGGGCCGTACTTGCAGCGGTAGCAATACGCCGTGGGGATCGCGTAGTTCTCATTGCCGAGCGGCTTGCCGGCGGACTCGCGATACTTCTCGCTCGCGGTGACTTCGAGCGAGCCGAGCGTCAGGCCGTGATAGCCGTTCTCGAGGTATGCGACGTCGGGCTTGTGCTTGAACTGGCGCGCCATCTTCAGCGCGAACTCGTTGGCCTCCGAGCCGCCGGTCGAGAAGAACGCCTTGTGGACGGACTTCGGCGCGAGCGTGATCAGCTTCTCGGCGAGCCGGACCATCGGCACGCTGCCGTGCTTGCCCGAGACCTGCAGCACCTCGTGGACCTGGCGGGCCGCGGCCGCGGCGATCTTCGGATGGCAGTGGCCGGCGTTGTTCACGAAGTACCCGGCCGTGAGGTCGAGGTAGTCCTTGCCATGGACGTCGGTGACGACGCAGCCCTTCGCCTTCGCGATGATCACGGGCTCACCCTTGGGGTGCGTCCATGGCCGCATCACGTACTTGTGATCGGCGGCTTCGATGGCGTCAGCGTCAGGAGTAACTTCACCCATGGGGTCTCCGGTGCGGGGGTATCGCAGGCAACAAACGCACGTCAAGTTCCGGGGTTAGATTGCTGACGTTCGAACACGCCCCGCTCTTTGTCCCACACCCGCACGTGATCGCCGCGGATCTGGCCACCTTCGATCTCAAAGATCCGGTACCGCGCCGTGCGCTGGGGCTTGTTGTGGAAGTAGGTGCCCGACGCGACGCCGCGGACCGGGACGCTGTTCCCATCGGGCCCCGGCAGCTCCTCGACGAGGTCCTGGTGCTCGTGGCCATGCACGATCAGATCGGCGCCGTGCTGCGCGATGACGCGGGCAAACCCGGCGTGATCGCGCAGGCCGCGGATCCGGCTGATCGCGTGACGGCCGGCTGGCGGGTGATGGATCGCGACCACCCGCAGCTTGCCCGCGAGCCGGGAATCGTCGAGCACCAGCGCGAGCCGCGCGAGCTGGCCCGGGCCGACGTTCCCGTACGCGGTGAACCACGGCGTGGCGCGGCTGGTGGATAGACCGATCACGGCAACCTCGCCGCGGATCCGGACGATCGGCCAGTGCAGCACGTCGTCGGCGTCGTGGCGGTGATCCTCGACCCACTCCCAGCCGGGATCCGTGGTCGCGTAGTCACCGAACATCTCCGCGAACAGCGGCACGCCTTCAGCGACGTAGGCGTCGTGGTTGCCGGGGATCACGGTGACGCCGAGCGGCCCGTTGCGAAGCCGATCGAACTTGCCGCGCGCGAACTCGAACTCGCGGCGCAGCGCGAGGTTGGTGACATCACCGGTGCACAGCACGTGCTCGATGCCGAGCTCGTTCATGTCCTCGACCATCGTCTCGAACGCGGTCACGTGATAGTGGCGACTCCGGCTGGAGAGCAGGTTCATCGCACCGATCCAGCGCTTGTTGAACAGCTCGAGCCAGCGCCCCCCGTCGTGGGAGAGCAGGTGCAGATCGGAGCAATGGGCGAGGCGCATCCGGGGACCGCCGTTTCTAGCATGTGACCAGCCGGCGCGAGGGCGCGAGGATCTCCTAGTCGGGCCTTCCGCGTTCGCATGTCCTTGCACGATGGGTCTTCACGATGCGTCGCGCACGGCGAGCGCACGTTAGAAACGCGTGAACGCATGTCGATCGCAGTCGGCGCGCTCGAATCGATCGCAGCCGACCGCCGATCGTAGCGGCGCGGGATCGGCGCGTTCGCCGGCGCCAGGGCGATCGGACGAGGACGGGTACTCGGCGTTCCTGCGGTGCGGCCGGCCACAGCCGGGGCGGGTGGGAGATCCGCGCCGGGTGTGAGCCCTCCGCGAAAGCGACGATGTTGTGGCTGCCCACCCCCAAGATTGTCCGGATCGCCGCGCAAGTCCGTGTAGCTGGTTGGCACCGATCATGAATGACGATCCGTCATGCGGCACATCCTCGTAGCTCTCCTCCTCGCGGCGCCGGCGTGCACCGGAACCATCGATGGCGATGCCGGTGACGACACCACGCAGCCTCCCTCGCATGACGTCCAGATCCGGATCCGCGATGGGTACACACCGCAGGCCAACGTGCGCGTGATCTTCCAGGACGCCGCCGATGCCGTGCTCGCAGATACGCTGACCGATCCGATGGGCCTCGCGAAGCTCGAGATGCTCGCGGGCAACGTCACCGTGATCCGGACGTACCCGCCCGCCACTCCGCCGGCGGAGAACCGGCCGCCCGAGGTCACGACCTACGTCGGCGTGAAGGCCGGCGACAAGCTCGAGCTCGGTAACCCGATCGCCGAAGGAGTCACGCCCGGCGCGATCGTCGTCAAGGTTCCGGACACCGCCAGGGGCACGGTCACGGTCATCACCCCGTGCGGCTCCGGTCAGGGCACCGCACCGAACATCGCGATCACGGTGACCAGCTGCCCGCCGATGGTGGACTTCTACGTGACCGATGGCGATCAGTCGTCGTTCTACAAGCAGGCCGCGTACGCCGCGAACGTCGATCTCGCACTCGAGCCACTCTCGGGCAACCTCGCGGCGACGATCGCATCGACCAACGTCCCCGCGAACACCACGGTGAGCGTCGAGCAGCGCGTGGTCGCCGGGAGGTTCGAGCTGTTCAGCACGGGACCCAAGCGCGTCGAGACCAACCCGACCACCGTCAACGTCCCGAACCTCGTCGGCGTCGACCAGCTCGTACTCTCGACGGTCAGCACCAGCGGACGTGGCACGCAGATGATCGGCGATCGTTCGGCGTATGCCGCATCGCCGGTGATCGTCGATGCGAGCGCTGGCCTCCTGCCGTACGTGATGGGCAACCCGACCTTCGCGCCCGGCAGCGTCACCTGGGTCGAGGAAGGTGCCGGCGCGGTGGACGCGGTGCTGGTGACGATCAACGTGACGCGCGGCGGTCCGATCTCGCTCGACAACCAGTACGTGCGCACGATCCTCGCGCCGCACGCTGGCACGACCCTGCGGATCCCGGCGCTCCCCGACGCGCTGTACAATCCGACGATGGCCGACCAGCTCGCGGGACGCCACGCGCTCGTCGGCGCCACCGGCGGCTACGACGCGCTCCGCGGTCCGGCGTTCACGACCGGCAACTTGATCGAGACCGCGAAGCTCGATGGTCGGGTGACGCTGTCGTACGCCGGCAACAACCCGCCGACGCGGTGAGGACGCCTGTTTGCGGCAGCCGCAGTAGCCGCTGAAGTCCGCTCGCTCGCGCGCCGCGCCAGGAACGCACAGCGAATGCTGCACGTGGTGCGCAGGCATCGGGGCTTGGAGCGCCTGGAAAGCGTCCTCGCTGTGGAGCGGGCGTGCACGCGGCAGCGCGCACCGCCTCATGTCACGCCCCGCCTGGTGTCTGTCTGCTCTCGCTGTATTCAGTTCCGCCTGCGCTGCCTCGGATAGCGCCACCGATCCGACGGAGGCCGAGGTCACCCTCGCCGCGGACGAGGTGCTCGCCGCTCCGGGCGTCGCCTGGGATGTCGCCCCGACCCTGCACGTCGGTGAGTGCGTGCTCGGCCAGGCGCGCACGGCCGGGCGCCGGGTCTATCCGGTCTGGATCTCGGGATCGCCGACCGCGCCGGTGACGCTCGACGTGGTGGCGACGGCGGAGAATGACGACGACGTGCGAGTCGCCGTGCTCGGTCCGCTGCGTGGCGGAATGCGCGCGTTGCTCGGCTCCGGTGGCTACGCGCAGCCGCGCGGCAACGTC
>JAYUVX010000275.1:0-4385 GCA_043753855.1 Myxococcales bacterium
ATGGTCAGCCCGGCGTAGCGAGCATCCGCGTACTCCACACCATCGAGTCGATGGTGCTCTCCAGGCCCGGCGGGCTGCAGCGGATCGGTGCCAAGCACGGCGCGGCCAGCGTCGCCCGCGGTGACATACACGTTGAGCAATCCGGCGCGCGCCTCGACCAGATCCGTGAGATCGGGCTGCATGAACAGCAGGTCATCATCCTGATGCGCGACGATCGTCAGGTTCGCCGCCATCGGCAGCGGTGGGCCGACCGGAAACGAGTCCTCGCCGCACGCCGTGACGGCGAGCACGAGGACCGCGATCCAGGGACGCATCGCGACAGTCTTGCCGCGCGAGACCGAGCGGGTCAAGCACGCGTTTGTCGACGGGCGACCAGCTGCGCAACCCCGCCGAGGGCCCCGACCGCGAGGTGTGCGAACCAGAATCCCAGCGAGGCCGCGAGCGCATCCGGAACGGTCAAGCCGAATAGCCGGCCACCGAGCGCGATGTAGACCGCCTCGCGCGCTCCGGCGCCGCCGACCGTGATCGGCAGGAACGTCGTCGCGGCGGCGAGCGGCACCAGCAGCAGCGACGCGCCGGGCCCGATCGGTGCGAGCGCGGCGAGCAGCACCCAGCCCGCAGCCGCGGTCAGTGCCTGCGTCGCGAGCGACCACGCGGCGGCCTCGGCGAACGCGGTGTGGTCGTGGAGCGCCGGCAGCTTCGCGGCGCGGCTGGCGAGGATGGCCGGCAGCCGCGGCGCGAGCCGGCGTGCGCCCGCGATGCCGATCACCAGCGCGATCGAGCCCGCGCAGCCGAGCGCCGTCCACAGCCACAGATCACGCGTATCGATCGCACCGCCGGTGATGAGGATCCCGACGGCGAGCAGCGCGAACAGCGCGAACAACCCGAGCGCTCGCTCGACGAGCACCACCGCCAGCGCACCGGTCGCGCCCTCGGAGGCGAACGCATCGCGCGCCACCACGCCGCGCCCGACATCTCCCGCCACCGCCCCCGGCAGGTAGTTGTTGTAGAAGAACGAGACAAAGTAGAGATAGATCGCGCGCGGCAGCGGCGGGATCGCCGTCGCACCATACGCCCGCATCAGCACGCGCCACCGCACCGCGCCCGCGACGACGTTGGCCGCGATCAGCGCGATCGCGAGCGCGAACGAGGCCACGGGGATCCGCGCGAGCGCGCCGCGCGCATCGTCGAGGTCGACGCGCGTCGCGATGTACGCGAGCCCGGCACCGGTGCCGAGCACGCGCAGCGCGAGACCGATCCAGCGGCGCATCGGCGCAGCATACGACGGGCGACGGGCTTTGGTCGTCGGCGCGTCCGTGTGCAGTGGCAGCCCGTAGTCGGGAAACGGTCCGGTCGTCGGCGCCGCGGCGCACTACCGCCCGACGCGGCACGCCTCGGTGCGGGTGACCTGCGCGGCGCCGCAGTCCGACGGAGGCGCTTCGTCCCCGGGTGGTGGCCATCGGGGGTTGCAGGATGCCCGCATGTTCGGCTCGCCCGTCTTCACGCGAGCGGGTACCGACGCCCATGACGCGGTCGCTGGCGCGCGGCTCCGCGTGAGCGAGAGAGCGGCCGGCACCTCCGCTCGATTGCCAGGAGCAGGATGCGTCGAGGACCGAAGCGTTGCTCGGTCGTCGTGATCTGCAGCGTTCCGTTCGTGCTTCGTTGGATTGCAGCCCGCCGGCGTGATAACGCGGGGCCGTGAGCGAACCGTCGCGACCGCGCGCGGAGCCGAGCGGCGAGCCTCCGCACCCGGAGCGGTCGTTCAGCGTGCAGCTGCGCGAGGCGCTGGGCCGGCCCGGCACGCAGATCGTGCTGTGCGCGGTGATCCTCGCGCTCGGATTCCCGGCGCGCTCGTCGGGATCGATCGGCTTGATGGCGATCGCGGGTGCGCTCGGCGTGGGCGTGGCGCTCGTGTGGCCCCGCGCGCCGGCTTGGCTGCGCAGGCCGCCCTCCGACGTCACCACCGTGCTCGTGCTGACGATCGTCTTCGCCGCCGGCATCACGGTGTTCTGGGAGACGCTCACCGAATCTCCCGACTGGCAGCTCGGTGACTGGGGTCCGCACCACGCGGTGCTCGCGCGGATCTTGCCGTCCCTGCCGGGGTTCGACATCCCGGTGTGGAACCACGCGCTGTCCACCGGCGATGCGCCGCTCGAGCTGTATCCCGCACTCACCCACGTACTGACCGGCCACGTCGCGCTGGCCCTCGGCCTCCAGGACGATCTGCCGCTCGCGCTGATGATCATGGCGGTCGTCACCTACCTGGCGATCTGCGTGGCAACGACCGCGATCGCGACCCGGATCGCACCGAAGCCGATCGCGCTCGGGGTAGGTTTGCTGACGCTCGTCGACAGCGGCGCGGTGGCGCACGGCGGCACGGTGGGCCTGTTCCGCTGGGCCCTGCTTCACAGCGCGATCTCGCTCGCGTTCTCGACCATCGCAGCGCTCGCCGTGCTCGGTGCGCTGCGCAAGCCGCGGATCGGGATGTCCGTCCTGATCTGGGTGTTCACCGCACTCGCAACCGCCACCCATCCCGCCGGTCTGATCGCCACCGCGGCCACCGTGCTCGCGCTCGCCGCGGTGGCACTGCTCGCCTCGGATGTCCCGCCGCGCCGCGCGCTCGTCGCGCTCGGTCACGTGGCGATCGGCGCCGCGCTCGGTGCCGCCGTGTGGATGCCGCTGGCCGCGCGGATCCTCGAGTACGGCCAGCACTATCCGAACGCGCTGCGCTCGCCGACCCAGCTGCTCGAGGATCTACTGTCGGCACCGTCGCCGGTCACCGCGTTCGCGATGCTCGGCTACGCCGGCTACTTCGGGATGATCGCCGGGTTGTGGTCGCGCAAGGCATCCGTGGTGTTCGTGTCGGCAACCGCGCTCGTGCTGCTCGTCGGGCTGTGCGATGCGCCGTACCTGGCATTCGATCTCGCGCCGGGCCCGGGCGTCGCACGGCTCGGCACCGAGCGACTCGCCCAGCTCGCGCGTCCGTTCGTGATGGCCGCGGGTGCCTATGGCATCTCGATCTTCGTCGGCGCGGCGCTCTCTGCCTGGAACGACGCGACCACGAACCGCCGCCTGATCGCCGCCGCACTGATCGGGATCATGTGCGGTGCCATGCTGCGTGCGGCGCCACCGATGTGGTGGAACGCCGCCCTGCGTGCGAGCAGCGAGGCCCGCGCATATCCCGCCGATCACCAGGGCCGCATGGAGCTCACGCGCTGGGCGCGGATCCACGCGTCGACGATCACGCCGCAGACCTGGGCGCGCGCCGTGTTCGAGACCGACACCCACGAGCACATGCACCTCACCGCCGAGACCGGCCTGCCCACGTTCCACAACAGCTGGCTGCCGGATCTGTTGCTGCGCGAACGCATCGAGGATCTTTCGGCCGCCAGCCTGCGCCGGTTCAACGTGCGCTGGGTGATCGCGAGCGAAACGGATCCGTCGTTCGGCGATCCGGCCAGCCAGATCACGCTCGGTTCGTTCCGGATCCGAGAGGTCCCCACGTGGGACGGCAAGTTCGCGCGGATCGAGCGCGGCACCGGCGACGTCAAGGTCCTGCGGCTCGACGATCGCGCCGTCGAGATCGAGGTCACCGGCACCACCGAGCCCGTGCTGGTCGCGCTCGGCACCGGGTACTACCCGCGCTGGCGCGCCACGCACGCGAGCGGCGCGGACGAGCCGGTGTATGCGCTGCCGTCGGTCGAGGGTGCGAAGCTGCACGTGGTCTCGGCGTGGGTCGCACCGGGCAAGACCACGTTCACCTGCGATGGCCCGCTGCCCTCCGATCACAACGGCCGCTGGATCTCGATCCTCGCCGCGCTGGTCGCGCTTGCCGGGATCCTGATCTGGCACCGTCGCAGGCTGCGGATCCCGCTGCTGCGTCGCGTCGCGCGGCTGCGCGCCCGCTCACCGCGCCTTGCCCAGCTCGCCGTGCGCTACGGCATCCCGGCGATCTGCTTCGTGCTGCTCGCGCGCGGCTGCCTGCAGGATCGCGCCGTCACGCCCAGCATCGAGCTCGGAACCGGTGTGCGCGCGGCCGCCATCGTCGAGGCGCGCACTACGGATGGCGAGTGGGAGAACTGCGAGTACTCGCGGCTCGAGGGCGGGTTCTCGTGTGCCGGCTTGCTCGAGGCGCACGACGGCATGACCGCGCTGCTCAACGACGCGATGCCGAGCTGGGCGTTCAACACGCCGGGCATCGTGGTGACGCCGGAGGATCCCGCCGCAGAGATCCGGATCAAGCTGAAGGCGCGGCTCGACGGTACCTACTGGATCGCGAGCAGCGGCAGCGTGGCGCTCTCCGTGGAGGGCGAGGCGGAGCGGTCGATCACGCGCAAGATCGTCCCGTACGCCGACGAGGGCGAGCGCGAGATCACGATCCAGGC
>JAYUVX010000276.1:0-4384 GCA_043753855.1 Myxococcales bacterium
ACGTTGACGTTGACGTTGACGTTGACGTTGACGTTGACGTTGACGTTGACGTTGACGTTGACGTTGACGTTGACGTTGACGTTGACGTTGACGTCGACGTCGACGTGCTCGCGACCGTGACCGCACGCGTGATCGTTGCCGATGTCGTCGGGACCGGGAGTCCTCCCGGAGCCTCGCACCCGCCGGGCACACGGCGCCCCCCAACTCGAGGCCGGCGCACCGTAGCTCGGAATGCGTCGAGCGAGTCAGTCGGTGCAGTCGCGACCCGCGAGCCGCAGATCGATCACGGCTGGGCGTACACGATCGATCACGGCTCGTCGTACAGGATCTCGCGAGCGTTCACGCTCGCGAGCACGTCAACGATCACGGGGGCCGTTCACGACAACGTTGCTCAGGTTTCGCTAGGCCGTCAGCCAGCGCAGCAGTGCCTCGCTACGGTCCGGCGGAAGGTCCACACCGGGCTGCGCCTGCGCGTCCTCGGGACCGTGCCAGTCGGAGCCGCCGGTGCAGACGAGGCCGAGCTTGTCGGCGAGCTGCACCCAGCGATTGCGCTCGCGCGAATCGTACGCGCCATGGAACGCCTCGATGCCGCCGAGCCCATCAGCCTGGTGCCTTCGCACCAGGTGGCCCGACAGCTCGTCGTACAGGTGCGGATGTGCGAGCGACATCGCCGCGCCGGCCTCGCGACCGAGTGCGAGCGCCTCGGTGATCGGGAGCGCGTGATGGGGGACGTCGACCGGGCCGCCATCGTAGAGGTGGCGCGAGAACGCGTCCCGCATCGAGGAGGCGGCACCCGCGGCGACTATCGCGCGGGCTAGATCGGGGCGGCCGACGGCCCGGCTTCCCGCGGCGGCCAGCAGCGTCTCGATCTCGATCCGGATACCGCGCTGCTCGAGCCGGGCGGCCATCACGCGGAGCCGGTTGACGCGCGCGGTGCGAACCGCTGCGAGCCGCGCCTCGAGCCCGTCCCAGGCGCCGCCGCGATCGTAGGCGAGCACGTGGATCGTGCGGCCCTCGTGATCGCACGACATCTCCACCGCGCGCAGCACGCGGGCACCGGCGACCTCGACCGCCGAGCCCGCGCAGGTGTCGTGATCTGTGAGCGCGAACACCTGGACGCCCCGGGTAGCGGATCGGGTAGCGACCTGATCGGGGCGTTCCGTGCCGTCCGAGCAGGTCGAGTGGCAGTGCAGCTCGAAGCGCATCCGAGCTGTATACCGTGGCCCGTCGTAGGCGGATGTAGGCGCGCACCGCGACCGCGCGGACCTGCTAGAATATGCATCGGATGGGCATCCCGGGGGTCCAGGCACCTACCCGTCTTGGTCGATACGAGCTGCTGGCGCGGCTCGCGACCGGCGGTATGGGCGAGATCTTCCTCGCGCGGCTCGAAGGCGCGGCGGGCTTCGAGAAGCTGTTCGTGGTCAAGCGCATCTTGCCGCACCTCGCGGATGACGCGCGGTTCCGCCAGATGCTGATCGCCGAGGCGCGCGTCACCTCGAAGCTCTCGCACGCGAACATCTGCCAGATCTACGAGCTCGGCGAGACCGATGGCCAGCTCTACATTGTCATGGAGTACATGGAGGGCGTCACGCTCCTGCCGATGCTGCGCAAGCAGTCAAAGGAGATGGGCACGCTCGACTTCGGGTTCATCGGCGGCCTGATCCAGCAGACCTGCGATGCGCTGCACTACGCGCACGAGATGCGCGATCGTGGCGGTGAGGGCATTGGCATCGTCCATCGCGATGTCACGCCCTCGAACATCTTCCTGACCGAGTCGGGCGTCGTGAAGATCCTCGACTTCGGCATCGCCAAGGTGAAGGACGCATCGGCGAACACCCAGACCGGCGCGGTCAAGGGGAAGTACGCGTACATGGCGCCGGAGCAGCTCCGCGGTCATCAGGTCGATCGCCGCGTCGACGTGTTCGCGATCGGGATCTGCGTGTACGAGATGATCGCGCTGCGGCGGCTGTTCCAGCGCAAGACCGACTACCTGACGTTCCGTGCGGTGATGGAGCAGCCGATCCCGGATATCCGTCGCTACCGGGCGGATGTACCCGACGCGCTCGCCGCCGCGCTATCGAAGTCGCTCGACCGCGATCCCGCCAACCGGTTCGATACGGCGCGGCAATTCGGAACCGCGGTGCTCGACGCGCTGACCGGCGTCAAGCGGCCATGGACACAGGGCGAGATCGGGGACTTCGTCCGCCTCGAGTTCGCCGACGAGCTGCGCAAGCGTTCGGAGCAAGTGATGCTGGCCGTCCACAGGCCCAACGCCGGTTCGCGCTCGACGATGCCGCTGATCGCGCAAGAGGACGCGACCCAGCCCGGCGTTTACGAGGACGACGACGACGAGTTTCCGTCGGTCGAGTCGACCATCAGCGAAGGCCCGCTCGACATCAAAGCGATCAACCCGCCGCGAGATCCCAAGGAGTTCGCCGGGCAGAACACGCCGCCGCCGTTTGGCAACGAGACCAGCACCAGTGGCGTGAGCTTGCAATCGCTCGACCCACCGCCCGCCACGTCGATGCCGCACGCGCAGATGATGGCGCCGCGGCCTTCGCGCAGCATGGTCTGGCCGCTGCTCGCGATCGCGATGGTCGGGATCACAGGCGGCGCGCTGTTCCTGGTCTGGAAGCAGATGCAGCAGCAACAGCCGCCGGCCGTCGTCAACATCACGTCGTCGCCAGACAACAGAGCCGACAGCAACCGGCCGACTCCTGGCCAGGGCTCGGACGCAGCACCGGACAAGCTGTCGGACAAGACACCGGACAGGCTGCCGGACAAGCTGCCGGACAAGACACCGGTGCGGCCAAAGGGCGACCCGTACAAGGCCGCGATCCAGGTCCATCGTCCGGCCATCAACAAGTGCGCGCAGGACCACGGCGCGCCGCCGACGGGCGTGAAGGTCGTGATCACCGTGTCAACGAATGGTCACGCCAAGTCGGTCTCGCTCGAGCCCGCAACGCTCAACAGCACCCCGCTCGGCATGTGTATCAAGAACGTGCTGTCGGCTGCGGCGTTTCCGAGCTCCAAGGACGAGAAGCAGGTCGCCGTGACGCTGACCGCGTCGTAGCCCGCTAGCTCGACATCGATCCGACGAGCGTCGCCCAGTCCGCGACCGGGGCGGCCAGCCGGCCTTCGGCACGATCCGCTCGACCGCCGCCGCGACCACCGAGCTGTGCGGCGAGCTGCTTCCACAGCGCGCCGCAGTCGAGCGTGGATCCGGGGGCGCGGAACAGCACGACGGCGGCCCCGGTGTCATCCGGCGCGCACAGCAGGGCGTCGCGGCCGGCGCTCACCAGCTTGGCTCCCACGCTCCGCAACAGCTCGGGGTCGCCGGGGATCGCGGCGATCACGCGGCCGGTCCCGGGCAACGTCGCGATGATCGCATTGGCGAGCTGGCCTCGCACTGCGGTCAGGTCGGCACGCACGCTGTCGGTATCTCGCCGGAGCTTCTCGATCGCGGCGGGCACCTCGCCCGGGGCGCACGAGAACTGCGTGCCCAGACCGCGCAGCACGTGATCGTGAGTGAACAGGCCGGTGCGGCCGCGGCGAGCGGCAGTGAACGTCACCCGGGTCATGCCCTTGTAGCGTTCGACGCCGATGATCCGGACCGCGCCGAGCTGCGAGGTCCGCGCGCAGTGGGTGCCGCCGCACGGCGAGAAGTCGAAATCGCCGATCGCCACCACGCGGATGTCTGCATCGACCTTGGGGTCGCGTCGCAGCTTGATCGCGGCGAGCTCTGCCGGGTCCGGAAACCAGGCGCGCACCGGGAGATCGTCGTCGATCAGATCGTTCGCGAGATCCTCCGCAGCAGCCAGCTCCGCCTCGGGGATGCGATCGCGCTGGACGTCGATCGTCAGCGTGGTCTCGCCGAGCCGCGCCGACGCCGTGGGAGCCGCCGCGCGGTCGAGCAGTGCACCGGAGAGCAGGTGCTGCCCGGTGTGCTGCGCCATGTGCTGCCGCCTGCGCGCCCAGTCGAGCTCACCCGTGATCCGTGCACCCGCCTCCGGGCCCGCGGTCGCGAGCACGTGAACGATCACCCGGCCGTCGGTCTCCTGGGTGTCCACCACCTCGATCCCCGCGAGCGTGCCGCGGTCGCCGAGCTGACCTCCGGCCTCGGGATAGAACGCGGTCTCGTCGAGGATGACCGCGGGCTTGCCGGCGTGCGTCGTCTGCGCCACCACCGTGGCGTCGAACCGGCGCAGCGTGGAGTCGGTGTGGTAGAGGCGGCGGGTCGGCATCGCCCGTATCTATCACGGTCGGATCGTGATGACCCACGAGTCACAGCCGCCGGGACCATCGTCTCCCCCGATCTTGCCCTTGACCCCGCAGGTGCCGTCCTCCACATCGGTCCGGAGGACCGTGGCTCCCTGCGACGTGA
>JAYUVX010000277.1:0-13177 GCA_043753855.1 Myxococcales bacterium
GAGGTGCGCGACCTGCTGATCGGCCTCGGCTGGCAGCGCTCCGACTCGCCGACGTGCACCCCGGGGCCGAACGCGCTCTGCTACTACTTCGAGCCCGGCGCGACTCACGACGAGCTCGCGTGGAAGGCCCGGACCTGGCGGTTCCTGCGGTTCCTCTACCCCGCTCGGTGATGACTGGAACACCCGTGCCTGGGGGACTGGCCCCCGATCCGGGGATCGGTGTGGTTTCCCTACATGCGGAGGAACCCAATGATCTTGCGCATCGCGCGCAGCCTGCGCAGCGCGCACGCGGCACAGCCGTTGCTTTACACTCCTGTCATGAACAAGCTCCTCGCCGTAGCCCTCTCGTTGCCCCTCGTCGCGTGTGTCGTCGGATCCGACCAGATGACCGGCGACGGCACCGGCGATGATGGAACGGGCGGTGGCGGTGGCGGCGGTGGTGGCGGAGGCGGTGGCGGTGGCGGCGGCGGCAGCGGAATGGCCGGCCACATCACCGCGAACACCACCTGGACGGGCACCGTGAACATCACGGCAGCCGCCACGATCGACCCCGGCGTGACCGTGACGGTCGCCGCGGGCACGACGGTCAACGTCGCCTCGGGCGTCAGCATCACGGTCAACGGCATCCTCGACGCGCAGGGCACCAAGGCCAGCAAGGTCACGATCGGCCCGGCAACCGCAGGCGGCTTCCACAGCGGCGTGGCGATCCCGACCGGTGGCGAGGTCAAGTACTCCTACGTCACGCAGACCGGCGGCGGCATCACCACCAGCGGCGGCAAGGCGGTCATCGTCGACTCGTTGATGTCGAAGGCCAGCGGCGACTTCCTCGTGATGTCGGGCGGCACCATCGACATCTCGTACTCGCAGATCGGCCTCGCCGAGAACGCGGTCGGCGACACCACGCACTGCGACATGCACTTCGGTGGTACCGGCAACACGATCAAGGTCACCCACTCGAACATCGGCACCACGCCGTATGGCCTCATGTTCTACGCGGGTACCGGCGCGATCTTCACGAACAACAACTGGTACGGCAACCAGATCGATGTCGACGTGACGCCGGGCTCGGGCGTCACCGGTGACTTCACCGGCAGCTGGTTCGACGGTGCGGCGCCGGCGCCGAAGGCCGGCACCACGCTGACCGGCCTGGCCGCGCTGTCCGCGACCAAGCGGCTCGACGCCGGCCCGCGCTGAGCTCGCAGCGGTTTCCCGGTTCCTCGACGGCCCGCCTCGTGCGGGCCGTTGCTGTTGGTGGCTAGTGAACGACCTCGATGTCACTCGCGCGCTTGGGCAACGTCACGATCGCCTCGAGGATGCTGGCGTTCTCCGGCGCGGTCGGGGTCAGCAGGTAGACACCGACGACGGTCTGGGCATCGAGCCGCCACGCCTTCATGCTGGTCGTGCCGGGCTCGAGCGCCCTCGCCTGTAGCTCGACCTGCGCATCGGGCGCAGTGGGATGCAGCTTCATGCGATCGCCGACCAGCTGGTTCCAGCGCTCGACCGCCCGGCCCTGATCGCTGAACCGCTCGTAGCGCTTGAGCTCGACCAGGTGGTCCTGATCGAACCGCGCGCTCACCCAGGACTCGCCCCACTCGGCGCCCGGGCGCTCACACCGCGGATAGGTCTCGGGGTTCGGCTTCGGCCCACCATCTTCCGTGTGGCAGAACTTGTGCGACTTGAGCACCGCGAGGGTCTGCGCGCGATCGGCGCCGAGCTTCACGGTCAAGGGAGCCTCCGCGCTGACTCCGCCACATCCGGAAACCAGCACGGCAAACAACGCGGTAGCGAGCCTCATTGCGACGAGAAACTATCATGGTTGCACGCCGACCCGCGTGATAGGTTCCGCGCCCATGAGGGCCTGGACGATCGCGATCGTATCGAGTGTGCTGATCTCGGCGTGTGGCAGTGACGTCCCGCAGAAGCCGGAGCCTCCGGCGAGCAACGATGCGGCGTACAAGATCACCGGCGCCGAGCCCTGGTGGGTGATCGGCACCGCCGCGGCGCCGACCGACGACGTGATGACGATCCGCGTCGAGGCACCCGCCGGCACCGACTACATCGACGCGTGGGTCGGCGATCTTCCGGTCGTGCGGCTCAGCGAGCAGCCGGATGGATCGTTTGGCAGCCTGGTCACGGTCACCGACGTTCCGGCAGGCGCCCACGACATCCTGCTCGCGGCGAACGGCTCGACCACCGCATTCGCGAGCCGCCCGCTCTACCGGAGTGCCCCGTACTACGTGCTGGTCAGCACCGACTGGGATTTCTCCGATCCGGGTGACACGGCGAATGGCTATCAGGACCTCATGCACCGGGATCACCCGGAGTTGCGGATCACCCACTTCGTCGGGCCCTACACGTTCACCGACCCCGCCGTCACCGCGGCTCGCCAGCAGGTGCTCGTGACCTGGCTGCTCAAGCAGCGCGACACCTTCAAGGACGAGCTCGGCCTCCACATCCACCCGTACTGTAACTTCGTCACCGATGCCGGCCTCAAATGCATCACCGACCAGTCCACGGTCTACGCGACGGACGACACCGGGTACACGATCAAGCTCGGCGCCTACGGCCGCATAAACATGGGCAGGCTCCTCGATCACGCAGCGATGCTGTTCGAGCAGCACGGCCTCAACCGCCCCAAGACGTTCCGCGCCGGCGGCTGGACCGCGACGCTCGAGACCGTGCAGGCGCTCGCCGACAAGGGCTATGTGGCCGATACCAGCGCGCTCAACTGGGCGCGGATCGAGGAGTGGAACGGCAAGGAGCTGTACCGCTGGACGATGGAGAACTGGAACCCGATCAACGACAAGAGCCAGCCCTACTGGCCCGGGCAGGCCAACGTGCTGCAGCCGGTCGCTCCGACGATGCCGATCCTCGAGGTCCCGGATAACGGCGTGATGATCGACTACGTGACGCTGGCCGAGATGCAGGGCCTGTTCGACACCAACTGGAACGGCCAGCCGCTGACCGCACCGATCACGTTGATGATGGGGTTTCACCCGTCAACTCGGTTCAGCGAAGCCGAATATCAGCGGGTCACCGGCTTCCTGAAATACGCCGATCTACACCTCGCCACTCGACATCTCGGCCCGGTCGTGTACACGACCCTGAGCGGCGTGGTCCCTGCCTTCTCGCAGTTGTAACGGCCGCGCCGGTGTGGTTTGTTCCGCACTCGTAACTGTTATTCCAGCAAAGCGAGGATGAATCGAAATGGCCAATCTCCAATCTGATATCCAGCGTCTCGTCGATGGCTTCGTCGCGCAGCTGACCGAGCTCGCCCGCAAGGCCGCCGTCGAGGGTCTGGAGCAAGCGTTGTCGCGCGGTGGAGCGAGGGGCGGCGCGTCGGTGCGGTTGGGGCGTGGACGTGGCCGCGGTGCGAAGCGGACGGCAGACGAGCTCGATAAGATGCAGGACGACTTCCTCGGCTTCGTCAGCAAGAACCCGGGCCTTCGCATCGAGCAGATCAACAAGCAGCTCGGCACCACTACCAAGGATCTCGCGCTGCCGATCCGCAAGCTGATCGCCGATGGCTCGTTGAAGGCCAAGGGCAAGAAGCGCTCGACGACGTACTTCCCCGGAAGCAAGGCGAAGAACTAGTCCGTGACGGCTCGCCTCCCGAGCACCGAGCACATCCCAGGGCGCCTGCTCCGGCAGGCCATCGATCGCCCGTCGCACGTCGCGTATCAGGCGAAGGTCAACGGACGCTGGCAGCCCACGACCTGGCGCGGCTATGCCGATCAGGTCCGCGCGGCGGCGCGCGCACTGATGACGCTGGGCTTCCAGCGCGGCGGTACGGTCGCGATGCTCGGGTTCAATCGACCCGAGTGGGTGATCCTCGATCACGCAGCGATGATGGCGGGCGGCGCGGCTGCCGGGATCTACACGACGTGCTCGGCCGAGGAGGTCCAGTACATCGTTCATCACTCCGAAGCGCTGGTCGTCCTCGTCGAGGATGCGGCGCAGCTCGCGAAGATCAAGTCGCGACGCGCGGAGATGCCGCTGTGCAAGTGGATCGTCACGATGCGCGGGGTCACCGCCACCGGTGAGGACGTGCTGACCTGGGACGATTTCCTCGCCAGGGCCGAGGCCACACCGGAGCAGCAGCTCGACCAGCGGGTCGATGCACTGAATCCCGACGACGTGGCCACGCTGATCTACACCTCGGGGACCACCGGTCCACCGAAGGGCGTGATGCTGACCCACGCAAACCTCGCGTGGACGGCGCGCACGCTGACCGAGATCGGCGGAGGCACCGAGCAGGACGTGTCGCTGTCGTACTTGCCGCTGTCGCACATCGCCGAGCAGATGGCGACGATCCTGATGCCGGCCACCGTGGGCTCCACGGTGTTCTTCGCGGAGTCGATCGAGAAGGTCCCCGACAACCTCAAGGAGAGCCGGCCCACCGTGTTCTTCGGCGTGCCGCGGATCTGGGAGAAGTTTCACGCCGCGCTCGCCGGCAAGTTCGGCGACGTCACGGGCGTCAAGCGCCGCCTGCTCGACTGGTCTCGCACGGTGTGCGCCGAGATCAACCGGAAGCGCGATCGCGATCTCCCGATCTCGCGCCTGCTCGACGCGCAGTACCAGATCGCGACCAAGCTGGTGATCGGAAAGCTCAAGGCCGCGCTCGGCTTCGATCGCGCGCGGACGCTGATCTCCGGTGCGGCACCGATCGCACCCGATGTGCTCGAGTTCTTCGCGAGCATCGATCTGCCGATCCGCGAGATCTATGGCCAGTCCGAGGACACCGGCCCGACGTCGTTCAACCTACCGGGCAAGACCAAGATCGGCAGCGTCGGTCCCGCCCTGCCCGGCATCGAGTGCAAGATCGGTGATGACGGCGAGATCCTGATCCGCGGCCCCAACGTGTTCCTCGGCTACTTGAAGGAGCCGGAGGCCACGGCCGAGTGCCTCAAGGATGGCTGGCTGCGCTCGGGCGATCTCGGTCAGTTCGACCGGGATGGCTTTCTGTCGATCACCGGCCGCAAGAAGGAGATCATCATCACCGCCGGCGGCAAGAACGTCGCCCCGAAGAACATCGAGGCGGCGATCAAGATGTCGCCGCTGGTGGGTGAAGCGGTGGTGATCGGCGATCGCCGCAAATTCCTGACCGCGCTGGTCACGCTCGGTGATGCCGCGGCGAAGATCAATGATGCCAACCAGATCCGCGCGCAGATCCAGGCACAGATCGATACCGTCAACGCCTCGCTCGCCCGCGTCGAGCAGGTCAAGAAGTTCGCGATCCTGCCGAAGCCGTTCGGCATCGATACCGGCGAGCTGACGCCGACGATGAAGATCAAGCGCAAGGTCGTGGCGGCCAAGTACGCCTCGGAGATCGAGGCGATGTACGTGGACCCCAGCGAGTGACCGCGCCGTGGATCCGCGAGAGCTACACCGCGGGCGGCGGTGCGGCGCAGATCGCGCTGATCGCACTGTCGTCGGTGAAGTTGCCCGACCCGCTGCCGGTCTCGCGGACCAAGCACGGCATGCCCGATGATGGCGATGGCCCGGAGTCGATCGCGATGGTCGTCAAGGATCGCGAGGAGGATCCGGCATGGTTCGCCGAGCAGGTGCTCGCGCCGTTCACCGAGCTGATCGCCTCTGACCTCGGCCCCTCGGCGGCTGCCACCGCGCTCGCCGCCCAGCACGCGTACGTCATCGAGGCCCAGCTCGCCGACCCCGACGATCTCGGGCACGTCCAGGCTGCGTGGGCGCTCGCCAAGTGCGTGTGCGAGGAAGGCGCCGCGGTGGTGATCGATGTCTACGCCGCGCGTGCGCACCTCGGCAGCGAGGTCGCCGCACTCGCGGCGGGCCGCAGCTTCGACGTCATGCACGAGGTGACGCTGTTCTTCGAAGAGCTGCTCGACGGGACGCTCGCCGCGTGGTCGCTCGGCCTGCGCAAGTTCGGCCGGCCCGACCTCGTGCTGCTCGGCGTCACCCCGGAGTCCGCCACCGAGGCGGCGCTGCTGCTGCGCGATGTGGCGGCGACGCTCGCGGATGGCGAGCGGCTCGAGCCGGGTGATATCCTCGGAGCGCCCGATGGGCGGCAGCTCACCGCGACGACGTTCGAGGCGGCGGCCCATCCGGCGGTTGCGGTGGACGGGCCGGCGTTGCTGCTGACCGTCTAGGTCGATCGCTCAGGGGACGAGCGTGGGCGGCGCGCAGGTGCCGGCATTCGAGAGCAGCAGCGTCGAGTCGTAGAACGTCTTCAGCGCGGTCATGCCCGCATTGATGAGCGGGTCGAAGTGCGGGTGGGTGGCCAGGGTCACGCCTGCGTTGGTGAACGACGAGGTATTGATGATGACCTTGCCGGCGCCGTCGACCGTGAAGTACTTGAGCAGGTAGTCCTTCTGCTTCGAGATCGTGCTGAAGAAGCTGGTCTCGTTGGTGGTCGCGATGAACACGTAGAGGCCGGCCTGGTGGCAGTTCTGGCACTTCTGGCCGTTCGATGCCGAGAGCGCGCCCCACTTCGGTGCCATCTGCGCGGTCTGGAAGTTCGCGAGCGTCATGCAGCCCGACCACTTCTTCAGGACCTCGAGCGGATCGACCACGGGCGGCTGGTTGGTGCCCATGTGCTCCTTGGTCTCCTGCGCGAGCCACCCCGAGATCGAGCTCTGCTCCGCCGGGGTGTACGTGATGCCGTTGTGGCCGCCGGCGATCTTGGTGACGATGCCCGCCTGCGCATTGAACGTGCCCACGATCAGCGGCGCGCGGATGACGGCGTCATAGGAGGTGTCCGCGTTGGAGTCCGCGAACCGCGACTGACCGCCGCCCGCGACGCCGGTCACGCTGTGACACGCGCCACCGGTGCACCGGTTGGTGATCGCGTGGACATTGGCCTTGTACATCGTGCGAGCCATCCCCCCCGCCACGACGCCGGCATCCGGCCCGTCCGGTCTCGGAGCCGTGTTCTCGATGCCTCCGACACAGCCGGCGGCGAAAACGAGAGCGGTCACGATCGCTGGGGTGAAACGCATGAACTTGATAACTGCAGTAGCCAGGCCAGGTTAAGCCGTTCAGAACGCTCGTGATTACAGGGGTTTTACACGGGGATCCGGGGGTGGGGGTGGAGCCTGGCCCCACATGATCTGGGGTCTCGGGGGGTATGCTCCGGCCATGAGTGACACGGCGCTCGCGGCCCCGCGGTATGGCCATCGCGGCAAGGTCCTGTTCGTGGATCTGACCCAGCAGACCAGCTGGGTGGAGACGGTTGACGAGTCGGTCTACCGCAGCTATCTCGGCGGGTACGGCCTGGGCGCCTGGCTGATGTGGAAGCACTTCCCACCGCGGACCGACGCGTTTGCCCCGGAGGCGTGCTTCGCGATCTCCTCGGGCATGCTGACCGGCCTGCGCACGCCGTTCTCGGGACGGATCCAGATCGTCGGCAAGTCGCCGCTGACCGGAACCTGGGCGGACTCCAACTCGGGCGGCAGCGTCTGCAGCCACCTCCGCGCCGCGGGCTACGACGCGGTGGTCGTGCGTGGCAGGGCCGCAGCGCCGACCCTGCTCGTGATCAAGGACAGCGAGGTCACGTTCGAGCCCGCGGGTGAGCTGTGGGGACAGGAGATCCCCGAGACGTTCGATGCGATCAAGAGCCGGTTCGGCGGCAAGCGTGATGTCGGCGTGTCCGCGATCGGTCCCGCCGGCGAGAAGCTGCAGCGGATCGCGAGCGTGATGAACGATCGCTATCACGCATTCGGTCGTCAGGGCTTCGGCGCGATCTATGGCAGCAAGAACCTCAAGGCAGTGGTGGTGTCGGGATCGGGCGAGGTTCCGCTCGCGAAGCCCGAGCTGTTCAAGAAGATCTGCAAGGCGATCACCGACGAGTACAAGCAGGACCTCGGCCTCGTCGCGCGGTTCTTCGCGTACATGGGCAAGCCAAAGAGCTGGCTCGGCTGGATGTACCGGCTGATGACCAAGCTCGGCATGAAGGTCCAGGCACCCGCGGCCGCGATGCGCCGGATGTGGTCACAGCGCGGCACCACGGCGGCGGTGGCGCTGTCGATCGAGAACGGCGACGCACCGATCAAGAACTGGATGGGCGTCGGCTCGCGCGACTTTCCGCTCGCGAAGATGGGGATGAAGCTCGACGGTGGCGCGGTCGACAAGCTGATCACCAAGAAGCTGTCGTGTGGCGATTGCCCGATGCCGTGCAAGGGCATCGTCAAGGTCAAGTCACGTGGCCTCAGCGACGTGCGACGCCCCGACTACGAGACGATCGTCGGGTTCGGCGCGAACCTCGTCAACGATGACCTCGAGGTCGTCACTGCGTGTCACGACGCGTGCAACCGCTACGGCGTCGATGCGGTGAGCTCGTCGGCCACGATCGCTTGGGTCTGCGAGGCGGTCGAGAAGGGCCTGCTCTCCGCCGCGGACCTCGACGGCATCGACATGAAGTGGGGCAACGGCGAGGCCGCGCTCCAGCTCACGATCAAGATGGGCACCGGCGATGGCTGCGGTGCATGGCTCGGACACGGCCTCAAGCGAGCGGCGGAGCACGTCGGCAAGGGCACGGACGACTTCGCGGTCCACGTGCACGGCGGCGAGCCCGCGTACCACGACACCCGGTTCACCTCGCTGATGGGCGTGACGTACATCGCGGATCCCACGCCGGGCCGCCACACCGCCGGCAGCGCGTCGTGGAACGAGACGTTCGGCGCCGGGTTCTCGCTGCCGAATGCCGCCGACAAGAAGGACTGGAACGTGAAGTGGAAGGGCACCGAGGGCAAGGGCAAGGCCCAGGCGCTGCACTCCAACGCGCACCAGACGATGAATGGTCTCGGCCTGTGCATGTTCACGATGCTCACCGGGCGGCTGCCCTGGGCGGATCTGCTCGACGCCGCGACCGGCTGGGGACTCTCCGAGCCTGATCTGCTGATGTGCGGAGAACGCATCCAGAACCTGCGCGCCGCGTTCAACCGCCGCGAGGGCATCGTGCCGGCGGACTTCAAGCCGCATCGCCGCATGCTCGGCGAAGGAGACGGTCAGCTCGAGGCGGGTCCGCTCAAGGGCATTCGGGTCGCGCTGCCGATGCTGAAGGACGACTACTTCCAGCACATGAGCTGGAACCCGACGACCGGCAACCTCGCACGGACGCGCGCGACCGAGCTCGGGATGGCCGAGCTGCTCGACGGGTACACGGACTGATGGGGATCTTCGATCGACATCGTGGCGGCAGCATCAAGATCCACGTCCTGATCAAGGGACGGATCGGTGATGACTGGAAGGACGTCGACCACTACATGAAGCTCCCGGTCGGGACCACGCTCGCGAGGCTCGTCGAGGTGGCCGATGGCGCGAAGCTTCCGCTCCGTGAGGCGCTCACCAACAGCCCGCACCTGCGCGACACGATGATGATCAACGGCGAGCGCTGTCCGTTCACCGAGAACGCCGATCGCGTCCTCCTCGACGGGGACGAGATCTATCTGCTGGCCCCGCTCGCGGGGGGCTGAAGCCCCAGCACCGCTCCTGCAACTCGTGGGAACCACGCAACGCTCGGCGAGGCACGTGCCATGCACAACGCTGTAGTGATGAGGTGGCTGCTGGTCCTTTGTGCGCTCGTGGGGTGTGACTTTCCCACGCCATCGCAGGGCTATGCGTGCCGGACCACCGCCGAATGCGAGACCGGCCGGGTCTGCGAGACCGGGTATTGCGTGATCGGCGGCTCGAGCGACGCGGCGCGCCCCCCGAGCGATGCCGCGACCGACGCCGCGGTCTCCCCCGACGCGAGCAACTTCCCCCAGATCGTGCAGATGTGCATGGCCGCTGGCTATCTCGCCGCGAGCAACGGTGGCTACTACCGACTGCCGCCCAACCAGGCCAGCTGGCTCACCGGCGAGGCCGACTGCGCGAACGATGTGGTCGGTGCGACCCACCTGGTCGTGCTGTCCGATGCCGCGGAGGTCCAGCTCGCTGCGACCGCGCCGGGCTGGATCGGGCTCTCCGATCAGGTCACCGAAGGCACGTTCGTCACGGTGACCAACGAGCTCGGCGATCAGCGGCCGTGGGCGAGCGGCCAGCCCGACAACACCGGTGACGAGGACTGCACTCGGATCCAGAGCAACGGCACGCTCGACGACGACCAGTGCGGCAACAGTCGGTTTTACACCTGCGAGTGCGACGGTAAGCCGCCGGCGCCCTGACCGAGCCGCAACCGCGGTCGGTCAACGAGCGAGCGCGCCGACCAGCAGCGCACCATAGACGCGCAGCAGCGTCGCGAGATCGGTCTCGTCGAGGTACAGCGACGCGCCGAGGAAGTAGTCACGACCGAAGTGGACCTCGCTCAGCCCACCGGGCACCGGTGTGTTGCCGGTGTTGATCTGTAACGAGCCCGGTGTATTCAGCGCATCGTCGATCCCGGCGAGCACGTAGATCGAGCGGAACACCGCGAACGCCGCGGTGAGCTTGACCCGCGGCGTGCGCGTGAACGAGCCGAACACGTCGCTCGACAGCCGCAGCCGACCGCGGAGCAGCAGGAAGTCCGCACCGGCGCCAAACGTCGAATCCTTGATGCCGGCGCGCAGACCGAGCGGGCCAAGCTGCTTGCCGAACTGCGCGGTGAACCGCAGCTTGTTCTGGATCTCCTGACGCCGCGTGTACTGGTCGGTGTTTACAGCGTCGCTGAGCTCGTCGGAGGGCACGCCGCCGAGCGAGCTGTTCTCGAGCTCGATCAGATAGAACTTGTCGTGACGCGTGCGGAGCTCCGCGCTGGCATAGAACCGAAACGTCTTGCCGAGCACGTTGTACTCGAGCCGGCCACCCAGATACGACTTGAGGTTGTTGTAGCTCCACAGCGCGTCGGCCCCGGACGCGGTCGCATCTTCGAGCGAATCGGCGAGGTCCGGATTGTTGATCAGCTTGCCGAGCGTGCCCTTCCAGTCGTTGCCGCGACCCTCGTTGACCGCGCCCAGCACGTCGGAGACCTGGTCGATCTGCTCGTCGGCGCCGTCGAGGCCCGCACGGGTGTCCGTCAAGGCCGTGATGATCTGCACCCGCGCGTCATGAATTCCCTGGCGGGTACGCGAGACGGCGGTGTCGATCCGATCAAACGCCCGCAGCGTGGCGGGCGCGATATCGGCGAGGTTGGTCGCTCCCGTCGTGGTCAGCTTGTCGATCCGATCGAACGCGCTGCGGGTCTTCGACAGTGGGCTCTCGATCCGGCCCGATGCCAACCAACTGTCCGCGCCGAGCATGCCCTCGACCACATCGCCGTTGAGGCCCTTGCGGCTGTTGGCGATCACCTGGTGCAGCCGGTCGAGCGCGTTGCCCATCCGCGGCAACGAGCGATCGATGCCGCGGAGGACCGCGTCGGTGGACGAGCCCTCGACCACGTGGACCAGCTGCTCGCCCGACTTCAGAAACCGCGCCGGCGCGGAGCCATCCTCGGCGCCGCTGTAGATGATCTCGAGGTGACTGTCGCCGAGCGCCGAGTCCGCGCGCCGGGTGACGAACGCGTCGACCGGGATCTCGACGCCGTTCTGCAGGCTCATGTCGATGCGAGCGAACCGGCCAGCGATCGAGATGTTCGTGATGTCGCCGACCCGGACGCCGGCGATCACCACCGGTGACCCGACGGCGAGGTTCGAACCATCACGGAACTTCGCAAACACGGTGAACCCGCCGCCGACCGTCTGATCGGGCATCCGCGAGCGCAGCAGCAGAATCACGACGCCGAGGACGGCGATCGCGATCCCGAAGGTCACCAGACGTGACAGCCAGCGCACGCCGGCACTCTACCTCACCGGGTGCAGTTGAGGTTCAACGTGATCATCGGTCCGTGGTCGATGACCTCGAAGTCCTCGACCTTGAGGTGGTCGAGGTCGCGCGGCCCGAGGAGGTTGTCCCACTTGGCCGTGGTGTGCCTGTCACTCTGTGCGGTGAGCGCGATGTTGCCGCCGTCGGCGTGATACATGCCGTACTTCTGCATCGCCCGCGCGACCACGCGCGCGCCCTCGGTGGGCAGGGTCTCGATCGGATAGTCCGCGCGGAGCCGGAGGTGCGCTCCGTACGCCGGTGCATTGGCGCCGCCAGTGGTCTTCGTGCCGTGACTTGCCGGGTGGACGTACCCGCGCTTGGGCCGGTTGTTCGGCAAGATGAACCGGATCGCATGATCGATATGACCGGCGGCGACCTCGTCGGCCGAGAACAGCAGCGGCGCGATCGGGAATCCGGCGGCGTCCGCACTCGTGCACTGCTCGCCGCGGAGCCCGTCGACATACTGCGCGCGCGTATCCCACGCCGCGAGACAGCCGCCGTAGAACGTGGTCGTGATGTTCGCGCGCCACATCTCGTACAGCCGGCCCCCGGCCTGGTCGAACACGATCAGGTGGCAGTCGCCATCGCCCGTGCACGAGTAGCTGGACTCGCCCTCGACGTTGCCGCCGGGAGGCACCGGCACCTCGACCTGATCGCAATCGGGCGAGTAGAAGTCATCGGTGGCAGTGAACGACCGCTTCGGCGTCGACGAGGTGGCCTTCAGCACGTCGATCGAAAAGTCGATCTGCATGACGTTGCCGTTGCCCCAGCCACCCTCGGACCGGAGTGCAGCGATCTGCTGTGCGCTCGTCGCGGCCGCCGGGATGCCCGAAACGTCCTCGTTGAAGAACATCGGGGTCTCGAAGTACGGACCCTTCGCACCGGTCGGCGGGTTGATCCGCGCATCGGTGCCGAAGTTCGTGTCGTCCCCCTGCCCCCCGCCACCGCAGGCCCCCACCATCCACCCCAGAACGATTGTCAGCTTGCGCACGGACCCGACGCTCTCATGGCTCCGGACGCGAGGACAACCAGGAAGAGCTCGAAGCTTAGCTCCCTACATCGAGTCACTTGCCGCTGCGTCGCAGGTAGTAGTGCACGCCGCGCTGCGGGTGAGACAGCTTGATCGCGAGCGCATTCCCGGCGGGCTTCGGCACCTTTGCGGCGAACCGGCGCTGCTTGTCGATCGGGATCGCGACCGCTTCGATCGAGGCGCTCCAGCCCGGGAGCACCGCGCCGCGCACCTCGATGTCGGCATCCCACGGTTTTCCGTTCGCGGGCGACTCGATGTAGACCTGCGGCGCGGTGTTGTCGAAGTCGATGGTCAGCGTCGAGACCTTCGAATCCTTCACGCCCTGGCGATCGATCCAGTAGGTGTACGTGCCCTCCTTGAGCTTGCTGCCAGGCACGATGATCTTTGGCCCCGGTCCGT
>JAYUVX010000278.1:0-13156 GCA_043753855.1 Myxococcales bacterium
GGTCCACGTGGGCCACGGCCACGATCGCCACCCGGCCCGCCGGGACCACGACCGGGAGGACGCGGTCCCCGCGGACCGCCTGGCCCGCCGCGACCACGGCCCTCGGCCTTGAAGTCACGCGGCGCCGCGGTGAGCTGCCAGCCGATGCCGGCCTTCGGCAGCTCGCCTCGCGGACCCCGCTCGTCATCTTCACTGCGAGCCGGCTTGGCCGCTCCGTGGACGAGGCTCGACAGTCCGCGCGGCTTGTCCTTGCCGCCGCCGGGACCACCGAAGCCACCGCCACCGCCGCCGCCGCCGCCGCCGCCGCCACGCTCGCTGCGACCGCCGCCGCGTGCGCCGCGATCGTCGCGGCTCTTGCGCTGCTGGCCGCCCACGCGATCGATCACGTAGTGAAACTCGCCGCGCTTGCTCGATCCATGCGGACCGGTCTCGCCCTGATAGACGCGGACCAGGCGAACCTGATCGAGCGAGCCACCGATGATGTCGAGTGCCTCGAGCAGGCGCGCTGCGCGGTCCGGCTGGACGCCGAGCGCCGCGGCGACCGCATCGATCGACGGATCCGCCGGAGCGGCCGCCGCCTCGGGCGGGGCATCTCCACCCTCGGAGGGTACGGCCTCCGCCGCTGGGGAGTCCCCGGGCCCTTCCGGGCGCGGTGAATCCGAGGTGGCCTCGATCGGCGTCTCCGCCGACGCGTCCGGATCCGCCGGCGAGCTCGCCTCGCCCTCGGTGGGCGCGGCCGCTGCCTCGGCGGGGGCGGGCGCGGTGCGCGGTGCGCCGCCTGCAGCCGCGCGTGCGGCTGCCGCCTTTCGCAGGGTCAGCGTCGAGAACTCGGTGAGCGTCTTCATGGGGGCTTGCTACACCAAACCCCGCTGCCGCGCCACTCTCCGTGACTGGATCAGCCGCCGACGCTGCCGCTCGCCGAGGCCGAGACCTCGACCGAGACGGACACGTTGACCTGGATCTTCGAGATCAGCGACGCCGCGCCGGCGATCTGGCCGGAGATGCAGAGCGCCTGGTCCTTGAACGAGTTGACGAACTTCGGGCCCATGTCCTTCAGCTCCTTCGCCGCGACCACCCACGCCTCGACGGCGTACTTGAGCGGAACCAGGCGCGCCTTGACCGAGAGGATCTTGGGGAGGCCGGCCTTGAGCGCCTTGACCGTCATCTCCGCCTTGCTCTTGTCGACCGTCAGCTTCGCGTCGAGCGCGATGTCGAGCTCGGGCTCGGTGCACTGCATGTCGACCGACGCCTTGACCGACGCGTTCGCCTTGCACTGCGCGCTCGCCTTGACGTCCGCGTGACCTTCGCAGTCACCGTGGCAGGTGCCCTTGCACTCGCCATTGCACTCGCCGCCGCTGCCGCCCGTGCCGGCCTTGCCCGCGCACGTGCCGTCGCACTTGCCGTGGCAGGTGCCGGTGCAGCTCGCGCCGACGTCGGCCGACGCCTTGCCCTCGCACTCCGCCGCCGCCTTCGCCTGCGCGTCGATGTTCACCTTGCAGACGGCCGGCTTGTACTTGATCTTGAGTGCCGCCTTCGACTTGATGGCGACCTTCATGTTGTTGTCGATGACGCCCCAGACCTTGGCGCAGATGTCCTTGGTCTCGCCCTTGTAGTCGGCTTCCGTCATGCCGAGCTCGTTCCCCATCGTGATGCAGCTCTGCTTCACGACCTTGACGGTCTCCTCGGTGGTGGCCTCGAGGTCCTTGGTGGCCTGGAGGAACGCCTTCAGCTTCGCGCCCGCATCCGACGCCGCGTAGTTGCCGCACGTGTTGGGATCGACTTCACCCGAGGCGCCGCCGAGACCACCCGGGACCTTGTCGCTTCCGGGGATGTTGGGAGCTCCGCCGCCGCCGGGGAGGTTCTTGGGACAACCACTCAGGGTAACGATCGCCACGAGGGCGGCCGCCAGGAGAACACGGGTAGACGAGACGGTAGTCATGGGGTCATCGATATCAGAATCCCCCTCGTCATTGGCCCGGGGCGCCAGGCAATTTCGCCCGGGCGCGCTCTGTGAGCCATGGCTGAGGGACCTGGCGAGCAAGAGTGCCCGCATACACGAGGCACTCGCTATCCGGATCGATCTCGGTCCGGGTGACCGTGAATGCGGGAGTCGGAACGCTCAGCGTCTGATCGATCCCGTTGCGGAACGTGTCGACCTCGACGAGCGCGACCTCGGTCGGCTGTGCGCCCCGGAGCGCGAGGTGGAACTTGCAGCGCCGGCTCTGTCCCTTGACCTGGGTGACGTGCAGCGTGCTGGTCGTCGCGCCCGCGGTGAACGTGCTGTTGAACGCAGGCCACTCGGGAGCGCCGGTGCCATGGATCCACGCCGCAGCGTACCCCGTGAGGTCGAGGCCGGTCTTCGCCTGCAGCGCGGCGACCACGTCGTTGACGGAGATCGCGTGTGGTTTCCCGAGCACGCTCGCGATCGCGGCGAGCACTTGATCGCGCGACGTCAGCACCTCGAGCTGACGGAACAGGATCATCGGCCCGGGGCCATACACATCGCCGTAGTAGTCGAACAGCGCGGGCTTCTCGCCCGGAACCGGAAAGAACTTGGCACCCGCGGACGCGCGCTTCCAGTACGACGCCGTCCCCTTGGCGGCGAGCAGCTCGACACTCGCCTCGTAAGCATACGCGAGGTACTCGGCCATCGACTCCTTCCACACGAAGTCGTAGGTGTCGGCGAGCGTCGTCTGATCGCCCGCCCACTGGTGCGCGATCTCGTGGTCGAGGATGTGCTGGACGTTGTGGACGTACGGCGGCTGCAGCGTGCGCGCGAGGCCGTCGTCGAGGACGATGTTGCCGGGATGCTCGAACCCGCTCCAGTAGGTGGGCGCGGTGAGGATCCGCAGCTCGCTGCCGAACGGGTAGGGCCCGAGCGTGCGCTCGAGGAACCGCACGTAGCCGTCGTGGTAGGCCGGCACGATCGCGTCGGCGATCTGGGTCTGCGCGCGATCGTAGACCGTGGCGTGGACCGAGCCCCACATGCCCTTGTCGGTCGGCACCCAGGCGGTCTTCGGATATGCGGCGAGGCCGAACGTCGAGTAGGTCGGTCCGCCCGCGTGCTCGAACGCGCACTCGGTCTCGGTCGGTGACGTCTCGGTGACCACGCCGGAGCACGCCACGCGCAGCGGCTCGGGGTGCGTGACGTGGAACGTGTAGGTCGCGAACTGATCGGGGCGGCTATCGCACGGACCGAACCGATCGCAGCCGCCGACCCAGCTCACGAGGTAGTAGAACGGGTTCTGCTGTGCATCCATCGTCAGCGAGTAGCCGACCTGGCTCGTCGACAACGTCTGCAGCGCGACGACGAGGTCCGTCTCGATCGTGATCTCGCTGCCGGCCTGGTGCCCGTCCCCGCACAGGGTCAACGTCGTGGCGCCGAGCAGGCCACTGGCCGCGGGCTTGCCGTCGACGAGGGGAGTCTGTGGATCGAAGCCGGTCGCGCGGAATGGCAGCGTCAGGCAGTCGCCGGGTGTCTCGACCGTGGCGATGACCTTCGCGTGCGCGGCGCGCGTCGTGAGGTCGAACGTGTAGTCGTAATGTGTGACGGTCGCGCCGATCTCGCCGACCGGGCGCGGATCATCTCCGCCGCAGGCAATAGCGGGGAGCGCGAGCGAGACGAGCAGGACACGGCGCATGCCTACGCATATCACCGGACCTTGGAGCGCGCGACCTCGAGATTCGACCCTGATGCCGACGGTGATGCCGACGGTGAGACCTCGGCGGGCGGCGAGACTGGGCGCGCCACGGTGACCCGCAAGTCGAGGCCAAGCTCCTCCTTCAGGAGGTCCGCCTTGCGGACCAGCTGCGCGTCCTCGCGCGACGGACCATCGCGCACCACGAGATCGAGCACGATCGCGTCGCCCATCCGCGTACACACCACCTGCTCGACGCGCGACCGGTGCTCCCAGTCGAGGCCATCTGCGATGCGGAGCAGGGCGGTGAGCTTGCGCAGCTGGCCGCGCAGCTCCTTCGGCAGCGTCGAGTCGTTGATCACCTGCTTGGCGCGTGCGGCATCCTTGCGGTGGGTGCGCGCCATCAGCGCGATCATCTCGCGCGCCTGATCGTCGAGGCCTGGAATCCGTGCCCACCGGATCATGTACTCGGAGTGCTTGTGATGGCCGCGCACGTTGACGACCTCGCCGACATCGTGCAGCAACGCAGCGACTTCGAGGACGACGCTCAGATCATCGGGCACGCCGTGGACATCGCGGAGCTGGTGGAATAGCGCGCGACACAGCTGGCGAACGTGCTCGCCGTGTGTGGTGTCGTGATCGACGCGATTGGCGAACGCACGCGCGGCGGTGAGCAGTGCCTTGTCATGCGCGCCCTCCGCGCGGATCTGCTCCTCGCGCGCCGTCTCGGCGAGCTCGAGCAGCACGGCCTCGCGGACGCCCACGCCGGGCGCGACGAGCTTCGATAGCCCGAGCTGGCGGGCCGCGGTGGCGAACACCAGCGCCGCGATGCCGAGCACCTCGGCCCGGTCGCGCTTGACACCGAACTTCTCGATCCGCTCGTCGACCGACGCACCGACGATCAGGGGCAGCACCTTCTCGAGGCCGGCGAGGTCGAAGCTCGGCATGCTGCCGTTGGCGGCGGTGGCCGTGCTGTCGTTGACGATCTTCGCGAGCGCATCCGCGTTGCCACCGGTCGCCGCCGCGACGCCGCCGCTGACGTTGCCGCGGTTCAGCGAGTTCATCAACGTCGCGGTGTAGCGGCGCACCATCCCGGCCTCGGCATCGGCGATCGCACCATCCAGACCGAAGGTCTCGAGCAGCCGCACGGTCCCGACCGGCAGTGACGACGCTCGCCACGCGGAGCCCTGCCGCAGGTTGACCTCGAGGCTGCCACCGCCGAGGTCGAGGATCGCGCGGGGAAGTGCGGCGGTCCCGAACGCGTGGACCACCGCCTTGCGAACCAGGCGCGCCTCCTCCTCACCCTCGATGACCTCGAGCTCGATCCCGGCCTCGTGATAGATGCGGTGAATCAGGACATCGCGGTTGGACGCACCGCGCACGGCACTCGTGGTGACCGCGCGGTACATCGTGACGCCGTGGTGATCGAATCGCTGGCGGAAGTGCACGAACGCCACGACCGCCTGGTCGATGATCCTGGCATCGAGCTCGCCCCGCGTGAACGCCTGGTGCCCGAGCCGCACGGGCACGCGCTCGGCCTCGACCCGGACCAGCTCGGTCGGGGATAGCTCGGCGATCACGACGCGGATCGCATTGGAACCCGCGTCGATCGCTCCGAGCCTGACCGGCGCACCCATCTGCGAGGACGCTAGCACGCACCGCGACGCGCCGAGGGCGCGATCTCGGCCGTCCCCCGCCATCTCCCGCCGTCATCCCGCCCTCATCCTCCCGGATTTTGCTTACTTCTTGGAGGGCGGCTTGCCCGCACCACCGCCACGACCGCCGGGGCCACCACCCATCGGGCCCGGAGGACCAGCGTTCTCCGGAATCTTGATCTTGTCGCCCTTGGCCACGCCGCCGAGGACCTCGACCTTGATGCCGTCGGACAAGCCGAGGGTGACGTCCTTCTTCAAGAACGTCTGCGGCGAGGTCTCGACCTCGACGAACGGCTTCTCGTCTTTGTACTGGACGAGGGCTTCGCGGATCGCTAGCACTTGCTTCTTCTCATCGAGGACGATGTCCGCGTTCGCCGAGTAATTCGCACGGATCTTCATGTCGGGCTTGCGGACGACCTTCGCCTTGATCTCGAACTGGATCGCGCCATCGATGGTCTTGCCCTTGGGCGAGATGTACTCGAGGCTGCCATCGAGCATCTCCTTTTCGATCGCGCCGACTTTGATCGAGAGCTTCATGCCCTCCTTGATCTTCGCGACCTCAGCCTCGTCGACTCGGCCCTCGAAGATCATGTCCTCCATGTCCGCGATCACGGCCACCGTGGTGCCCGGGTTGAAGTTGTTGGCCTGGATCACGCTGAACCCGACCTTCACAGGAACATCGATCACCATGCCCGAGGACGTCGCGCTGACGATCAGCGTCGAGCTCTTGCCCTGACCGCGAGTGGCGCCTTCTTTGACCAGCTGGAGACTCGAGCCCGCGGTGGACAGCTCCTGCTTGCGCAGCGCGAACTCGGTCCGGTACTTCTGCAGCTCGGCGTCGGCGACCACGCCTTGTTTGAACAGCGCCTCGTTGCGCGCGAGCTCGCGCTTGGCATTTTCAAACGCGATCTGCGTGGTGCGGACGCTCGACTCGGCCTGGTTGGTCTGCATCGCGTCGGGGATGATCGAGATCTTTCCGAGGGCATCACCCTCCTTCACGATCTTGCCCGGTTCGGCGTAGAGCTCGGTGAGCACGCCGGTAACCTTTGGCTTCACCTCGACCTCGCGGC
The DNA here is from genome assembly GCA_043753855.1 of Myxococcales bacterium. Classification (GTDB taxonomy): domain Bacteria; phylum Myxococcota_A; class Polyangia; order Haliangiales; family Haliangiaceae; genus JABFXX01. The sequence continues at coordinate 6,364 of JAYUVX010000278.1, forward strand.
GCGGGACGATCGATCCGGTGGCCACGGTCTTCTTGGTGATATCCGTGACCTCCGGGAGCTCGGTCTCGAATACCACCGGCTTCGATTGCGACTTTTTGTACAGATAGAAGAACGCGCCGCCGACGATCACGACGAGGAGCGCGAGCAGCAGGTAGGACAGGATGCGTTTCATGGGAGACCTCGGGTCACTCGGCGCGGAGTGCCTCGATCGGCTTGATCGAGGCAGCATGAGAAGCGGGCATGACTCCGGCGATCGCGCCGGCGGCAACCAGGATGCCCATCGCGATGCTCACGGTGCCCAGGCCGATGTTTGGCGGCCCGAGTGGGGAGTCCGGCATGTTGGCGAGCACCGCTTCGGTGGCGGCCAGCAGGCCCACACCGGCCGCAACGCCGAGCAGGCCGGCGATGATCGTCAGCACGATCGACTCCTTCATCACCATCGACACGATCGAGAACGGCGTGGCACCGAGGGCCTTGCGCACTCCGATCTCCTTGGTGCGCTCCTTGACCGTGATCAGCATGATGTTCGACACGCCGATCACGCCCGCGAGCAGGGTCGCGCCGCCGACCACCCAGCTCACGATCGAGAGCACGAGGAAGAACGTCTGGAACTTGCCGAACATCACGAACATGTTGAACGACCCGATCGCGAGATCGTCGGTGGGCGCGATCCGGTGGTGCCGCTTGAGCGTCTCCTTGACCTGGCGCTCGAGCTCGGGTCCATCGGTGCCCGGCTTCGCGGTCAGCGCGAAGAACCCGACCCGGTTGCCCATGTTGAACGAGTTCTTCAGCGTGGTGAACGGCACGAACAGCGTGTTGGAGTCCCGCTCGCCCTGACCGCCGGAGCGCAGCGTGCGGGTCAGGCCCACGACCTCGAAGTAGACGCCGCTGATCTTGATGTACTTACCGATCGGATTCTCGTCGGGCTCGAACAGCTGGTCGCGAACGCTCTTGCCGATCACCACGACCTTGCGCGACTCGGCAATGTCGCGGTCGTTGATGAATCGCCCGGCGTCGTACTCGAACGCGATGATGTTCTTCAGCGCCGGATAGTCAGCCATCACCGTGAACGTGCCGTTCTTCGACTCGTGACTGACCGTGAAGTTGTTCTGCCAGCCGCCGAGCTGGAGCCGCGGCGCCAGCCACTCGATCGCCGGCAACTTGCGGAGGAGCTCGATGTCGTCGGTGTTGAACCGCACGGCGCGGCCCGGTGGCAACCCGTCGTAGCTCTCGGTGGTCTGCTGGCCCCAGCAGAACAACAGGTTCGTCGCCATGCCCTTCATCTGGCGCTTGCTGCCGCTCTGGATCGCCGACCCGAAGCCGAGCATCGCCATCAGCATCAGGATTCCCCAGAACACGCCGAACGCGGTGAGGAAGGTGCGCAGCCGGTTCGACCGGAGGGTCGCCCAGATCTCTTTCCATTTATCGAGATCGAACATGGCTACTGATCTCGCAGGGCATGGATGGGGTTGACCCTCGCCGCGGCACGGGCGGGGAAGTAGCCGGCGAGCGCGCCGGCGATCACGAGGAACAAGGCGGCACCGATACCGACCTTGATGTCGATGGTCGGATTCGCGATGAAGTCGGTGAGGTTCAAGTAGCCGATCAGCTGGCTGGCGCCGACGCCCGCGGCGAGTCCGAGCAGACCCGCGACGCCGGTCAAAAACACCGCCTCCTGGATGATCATGAACACGATCGAGTTCGGCGTGGCTCCGAGCGCTTTGCGCACCCCGATCTCCTTGGTGCGCTCCTTCACCGCGATCATCATGATGTTCGAGACGCCGACCACACCTGCGGCCAGTGTGCCGAGGCCGATCACCACGATGAACGCGCTGATCATCCAGAACAGCTGCCGGAACCGCTCGAACTGCTCGATGTTGTTCTGGATGCGGACCGCCTGGCGGTCGCTGGGGTCGAAGTTGTAGCGCTCGGCGAGCTGGCCGGTGATGTGATCGATGATCTTCTGGGTCTCCTCGGGGCTCGCTTGCCCGACGGTGAACTCGAGGAGGCCGAGCTTCTCGCCGCCGTTGAACGCGAGCTGCGCGGTGGACACCGGGATGTAGATCCGGCGCTCTTCCTCGGCTCCGCCGGGATCGGTGAACACGCCGACCACCTGGAACGGCACCGATCCGATGTCGATCCACTCGCCGACCGAGTTAGCGCCCTCGAACAGGAACTGCGCGACCGTCTGGCCGATCACGGCGGACTTGCGGTGCTGCATCGTATCGGCCGCGGTGAGGAACCGGCCCTGCACGACGGCGTGCGCCGTCAGCCGGATCGCATCCTCGTGCACGGCATCGAGCTCGAACGAGTTGGCCTTCGCGCCATGCTTGGTCACGATGGACGAGCCCCAGCGCTGACCGCCGATGAAGTGCTGGCCAGCCATGTACTCGACGCCGGGGACCTTCCTGGCGCGCTGGTAATCGGCGTTCTCGAACGACAGCCGACGGCCGACGTCATAGCCGCCGTACGCGACCGAGGTCTTGTTCGCACTGACCCACACGCCGTTGGTGGCATCGCGCGCGAAGTTCTGGCGCATCCCGTTATCGAGTCCGTTGCCGAGGCCGAGCAAGGCGACCAGCACGAAGATGCCCCACGCGACGCTGATCATAGTCAGCGTGGTGCGCAGCTTGTTGCGGCCGATGGTGACCATCACCTCCGTCCACCGATCGAGCGAGAACAGATCGCGCCACTGCAGGGCGACGACCCATACGATCCGGACGAGGAGCCACGTCCCGAGTGCGAGCACGATCAGCTTCACCAGGGCTGCTACCGCCATCAACATCTACGTCACCGCCGCCATCCCGGGGTGGGACGTGTTCGAGTCTAGAGCGCCGACGACCTTGCCGTCGCGCAGCCGGATCGTGCGCTGGGTGCGCGCCGCGACCTCCTGATCGTGGGTGACGACGAGGACGGTGATGCCGGTCTGGTGGATCTCGGAGAGCAGATCCATGATCTGCTTGCTGGTCTCGCTGTCGAGTGCGCCGGTGGGCTCGTCGGCGAGGATCAGCCGCGGCTTGCCGATCAGCGCGCGCGCGATCGCCACGCGCTGCTTCTGGCCACCCGACATCTCGGATGGCAAATGATCGGCCCAGTCGCGGAGGCCGACGCGGTCGAGGTACTGCGCGGCGATCTGGTTGCGCTTCCGGCGCGTGACGCCCTGGTAGTACAGCGGAAGTGCCACGTTCTCGAGCGCCGTCTTGAACGGCAGCAGGTTGAACGACTGGAACACGAAGCCGATGAACTTGTTGCGATAGCTCGCGCCCTTGGCCTCGGACAGCTTCTGGATCAACGTGTCGCCGAGCCAGTACTCGCCCGAGTCGTAGTCGTCGAGGATCCCGAGGATGTTGAGCAGCGTAGACTTGCCGGAGCCCGATGCGCCCATGATCGCGACGAACTCTCCATCGGAGACCTCGAAGTCGATGTCTCGCAACACGTGCAGGCTGTGCGTGCCTACCTGGTAGTACTTGTTGACCTTCGCCAGGCGCAACATCGGTGAACGAGGCTAGCGCCAGAACTGTCGCAGGGCCAGCAGATCGCTCATGCGACAGGGGTGCGACTCGGTGTCGAAAACCCTACAGGCTATCGAGGGCTTCGTCGATCGACGCGGTTGTCGCCGGTGCGAGCAGCAACGCGCCGTGCGCACCACGGATCTCGCAGGCCGGGCCGATGTCGCACTGATCCAGGCACTCGACTGGCGCGATGCCGAACTTCGTGCCGTCCCCGGCCCGCGCGACCAGGTGATCGAGCAGATCGAGGGCGCCGTAGCGCTGGCAGTTCCCGGCGCACACGCGGACCTCGAGACCGGGCGAGGCTCTGACCTTAAGCTCGGTGGCGAGCGGAATCGCCGCAAGGTAGTGACTCGCGGGACGGCCGCGATCCTCCGCGAGCTCGACGAGATCGGGGAGCGCGACCTCGTCGCCGCCGGGATTCGCGATCTCCTCGAGCTCGAGCCCCATCGACGCGAGCCGCGAGAGCGGGACGTCCTCATGCGTCGGCGAGCGAGTCGGGACCTTGCCCGGCATCACGGATTCGACGGTTCGAACTTGATCGGCACGCTGTCGACCTCGATGCGCTTGCCCGGCGGCTTATCGAGCTTCAGCTTCGCGAGCTCCTGGATCACGCAGAACCGCAGCACCGGATCGGCGGGCTCGTCGCGGCGCAGCGTGATCTCCTGAAACTGGCCGGTGTCGGCCGCTGCGGCGAACTGCACGACATACATGCCGCGCAGCTTGCGATTGGTGAACAGCGACTTCTGATAGCAGGCCTGGATCGGCGCCTGGGCGCTCGTGATCTTCGCTCCGATCTCGGTGCGAATCTTGGGATCGGCGCCGGTCGCGCAGGCGCCGAGGACGAGAAGTGCGATCGCGAGCTGCTTACTCATCCTTCACCACCGTCTTCTTGGGGCCCTGCTTCTTGATCAGAAACTCGACTCTCCGATTCGCGGCTGCGCCTTCGGGCGTGCCGTTGTCAGCGATCGGCACATCGGGACCGAAGCCCTTCGCGGTGAGCCGGCCGCTCTTGATCCCCTTGCCGGCGAGGTACTTCAAGACCGACTCGGCGCGCTGCTGCGAGAGCGTGCGGTTGAAGTCCGCCGAACCTGACGAGTCCGTGTGGCCACCGACCTCCACGACCTCGATCTGCGGGTTCGCCTTCATCACCGCCACGACCTCGTCCAGCAGCGAGAACGACACCGGCTTGAGATCGGCCTTGCCGAGCTCGAACTGCACTTGATCGGTGATCGCGATGTTCGAGGGCGTGAGGATCACCTTGTCGGGTCCCGGCGGCGGGCGGGTCGCCGTGACGTTCATGACCGGAAACGGCTCCTGCTTGGCCGCTGGCATGAGCGCCGCACAACCCGAGCCGACGACCACGATCGCGGCGAGGAGTAGTTGAGCTCGCATGCCGGCATCGTGGCGAACGTCCCCACCCGCCGCAAGCGCTCGCGCCGACTTCCTATGGTACGAGGACCTCGTGATCACCGTCCATCACCTGAACAATTCGCGGTCGCAACGCGTGCTGTGGCTGCTCGAAGAGCTCGAGCTTCCTTACGAGCTCGTCAAGTACGAGCGCGATCCAAAGACGATGCTCGCGCCGCCGGCGCTCCAGGCGATCCATCCGCTCGGCAAGTCCCCGGTGATCACCGATGGCGACGTCACGGTCGCGGAATCCGGTGCGATCCTCGAGTACATCGTCGAGACCTATGGCAAGGGTCGTCTCATTCCCGCCGCCGGCACCCCGGCGTATCGCGACTACCGTTACTTCATGCACTACGCGGAGGGATCGCTGATGCCCTACCTGCTGCTGAAGCTGATCTTCCGCAAGGTGAAGTCCGCGCCGATGCCGTTCTTCGTGAAGCCGGTCGCGCGCAAGATCGCCGACAGCGTCAGCTCGCGGTTCATCGACCCGAACCTGACGCGGCACCTGACGTTCCTCGGCGATCATCTCGCCACCCACGCGTGGTTCGCCGGCCCGGAGCTCACGGCCGCCGACATCCAGATGAGCTTCCCACTCGAAGGTGCGGTGGCGCACGCGGGTGAGGCGGTGCCGGCGCGGCTCACCGAGCTCGTGAAGAAGTTCCAGGCTCGGCCCGCCTACCAGCGCGCGATCGCGAAGGGTGGCCCGTACGAGCTCGCGGGTTAGCCGCTACCACTCGCACTGGGTATACGTCTTCTTCGCGTCCTTCATCGCGCTCGCGCACGACTTCGGCAGCTCCGCCTTCATCGAGTCGTCCTTGGCGTTGTCGGCCCAGATCGGTCCGAACTGCGCGACGGTGCGGTGGAGGCTGTCACCGATGTTGCCGCCGATCTTGTCGCCGCAGGCGGCGAGCTTGGTGAGGAACTCGTCGCACTCCGGGACGCCGACGTTGGAACCGCCGCCCTTCTTGCTGCAGGCGGCACTCGAGAGGACGAGCGCGAGCATCGAAATCAGCTTGGTCATGGAATATCTCCTTGGCGCCGACGCTGTGCAGGCGCGGGGCCAACAGCGTGACCAAGGAAACGGATCGAGGTTCTCGCTGGTGGCGCGGTCAGCGTGGTGTCACGAGAGCGTCATGTGTCGTCACGCGCGAGGCCGTGCTTGTCGATCAACCGATACAGCTGGGTGCGATGCAGGCCGAGCGAGCGCGCCGCCACGCTGACCACACCGGAGGCCCGCGCGAGCGCGGCGACGATCGCATCCTTGTCGAGCTCGGTGCTCGCAGCCTTCGGCGACTCCGGGGGCGCCGCTGGTCTCATTGCGCCGACGGGCTGGCCTGCGGTCGTTGCGAGATCCTCGACGCGGACGCTGTCGCGGCCCGCGGCGATCGCGACACCGGCAGCCTCGCGGACCGCGGCACGCAGCTCCCGGACGTTGCCCGGCCAGGTACGTAGAGCGCACGCCTCGAGCAGCTTCGCGTGCGCGACCAGCCGGCGGTCGACCGCGGCGATCTCGTGCTGCGCCAGGCGGATGATGTCGACCTTGCGGGTGCGCAGCGCAGGGAGGTGGACGGTCGCGCGCGCCAGCCGGTAGTAGAGGTCATCGCGGAACCGCCGGTCCGCCACGGCCGAGCGCAGGTCGCGGTGACTGGCGGCGATCACGCCGAGCTTGAGCGACACACCGTGGGTGGCGCCGACTGGCACGACCTCGCGGGTCTCGAGCACGCGCAGGAGCTTGGCCTGAACCGCGGGATCGAGATCCGCGATCTCGTCGAGGAACAGCGTGCCACCCGCGGCTATCTGGAAGTGGCCGAGCGCATCCGTGGCTCCGGAGAACGCACCCTTCTTCGCACCGAACAGCAGGCGCTCCGCGACCC
>JAYUVX010000279.1:0-4353 GCA_043753855.1 Myxococcales bacterium
ACAGTCGTGCGGGTGCGATGTGACCTGCGGGCTGAACGCGTACTGCGATACCGTCACGTGCACGTCGTTCCAATGCGACACCGGTCGAGGCTGCTCGTCTCAGATCTCGCCGTCGTGCGACAGCTGCCCGTAGTCGGGCCCTTGACCGCGGGTTCTTGAGGTCGGCTCCTACCCTCACCCCCGACCGGTAGTGTGCGCTCGCGACGAAGCTACACGACGCTGCAAGCAGACACACCTCATCGACCGCTCCACATCCCAACCAAATAAAATGATGGACGATTCCCGAGCTCGCCGCTATAAGCGTGGCCCATGACGGGCGGGACGCAGGTGATGGCCGCGCCGATGGCCGAGGGCACCCAGATCGGGGCGTACCGGATGATCCGGCAGATCGGTGCCGGTGGGATGGGTGCGGTCTGGCTTGCAGAGCACGCGATGCTCGGTCGGCGCGCCGCGGTCAAGGTGCTGCACCCGATGTTCTCGGGCCGCCAGGACGTCGTCACGCGGTTCTTCAACGAGGCGCGCGCGGCGACAGCGATCTCGGATCCCGGAATCGTGCAGGTCTTCGACTTTGGCCACCACACCGACGGCAGCGCCTACATCGTCATGGAGCTGCTCGAGGGCGAGCCACTCGACCAGCGATTGCAGCGCCAAGGCGTGCTCCCCGTGCCGGATGCGCTGCGGATCTTGCGGCAGGTCGCCAGCGCCTTGGGCGCCGCGCACGCCCGCGGGATCGTCCATCGCGATCTCAAGCCCGAAAATATATTTCTCGTACGCGATGCGGAGGTCGCGGGCGGAGAGCGCGCGAAGATCCTCGATTTCGGGATCGCGAAGCTGAGCGGAGATCTGGTGGGCGTCAAGACCCAGACGTCTGCGGTGATGGGAACGCCGACCTACATGTCACCCGAGCAATGCCGGGGTGCCGGTGGGGTCGATCAGCGTGCGGATATCTATGCGCTCGGGTGCGTGCTGCTCGCGCTCGTCACAGGACAGCCCCCGTACGATGCGGAAGGCGCGGGCGACCTCATCGTGATGCACCTGCGCGAGCCGGCACCACGCGCGTCGAGCCGCGTGCCCAACGTGCCGCCTGCGGTCGACGATCTGATCGCGCAATGCCTGGAGAAAGACCCCGCTCGTCGCTTCGCCTCGGGGACCGAGCTCGCGGCTGCGATCGGGGCGCTGATGGGGCAGTCGATGCTGACGCCGATACCTCCGGGCTACACGAACACGAACCACGCGGCGGTCGCCGTGCCGACGACGCTGTCAGGATCGGCTGCGTCGATATCGATGCCCGTTCCCGCCCGCTCACGACGACGGCGCAGCCTCGCTATCGTTGGCGGCGTGGTGGGGCTCGGGGTTGCGGGGGTCGTGACCTGGGCGGGCACGCGCGGCAACTCCTCCCAAGCGCCCGCCTCATCGTCGAGCCCGGTCCAGGTCGCACCATCCACCGCGAGCAGCAGCGTGCCGCCGCCGGCGCCGGTGCCCGTACATGACGACAAGCCGGAGCTCGCAACGGTGAAGATCCGTGAGGCGCTGACGGCGTTCACTCGATGGTCACCGAGTCACGCAGGTGCCCCGTGTCCGAACGTGGGTGACCTGGCAAGCGTCGACGGCGGCGCGCACCCGCTCGACGATCCGTGGGGACACTCGCTCGTGATCACCTGCACGGACCAACCGGCGGGGCAGATCATCGGCGCGATGTCGATGGGCCCGGATGGCGCCTCCGGCACGGTGGACGATCTTGTTTCGTGGCAGCTCGGCCCCGAGACGACCTCCATCGTGCACGGTCCACGCTGGGTCGTCGAACCAGCGACTGCACCGCCGGCAGTCGTCGCGACGCCCATCCCCGTCGCGAAGAAACGGACCGCCAGCCCGATTCGCCCCGCCCGCGTCACCAAACCGTCATCCGAGCCGAAGCAGCCTGGAACGTCCCTCCAGGTCGACGAAAACGGCATCCCCCTCCAGCGTTAGCGAGTCCTCGTGTTCCACGCCCGCCCACTCTTCGTGCTCGGCCTCCTCGCCGTCGCCGCACCCAACGTGTTCGCCCAGCCGGCCGGCGCGCAAGCCGAGATCCTGTACCGCCAGGCCAAGCAGTTGCTGTCGCAAGGCAAGACGGCCGAGGCCTGCGCAGCGTTCGACGAGAGCGCAAAGCTCGATCCCACGGTGCCGACCGTCCTTGGCCAGGCCATCTGCCGCGAGAAGAACGGCCAGCTCGCGACCGCATGGGGTCTGTTTCTCGGGGCCGAGCGCCAGACGCGCGCGGCCCGCGACGATGCCGGCAAGCAACTGCATCAGATGGCATCCGACCGCGCGCAGAAGCTCGAAGCGCGGCTGTCGACCCTCAAGATCGTCGTCCCCGCAGAGAGCCGGGTCGGCGGGCTCGAGATCCGGCGCGACGGCGAGACCGTCACGGCCGCGGCCTGGAACCAGGCGCTGCCCCTCGACGGCGGCACCTACAAGATCACGGCGAGCGCCCCCGGCAATCCCCAGTGGACGAGTACTGTGACGATCGGCGCCGAGCGAGACGCCAAGACGATCGACATCCCGAAGCTGTCGCCGGCCGCGCTCGCCGCACCGACGACCGGCCCCGCGCCGACGATGGACCCGGCGCCGACGGCATCTGCCGTGGAAGGCCCGACCGAGCGCCGGACATCATCGCGGCTGCCGCTCGTGCTCGGAGGCGTAGCGATCGTGCTCGCGGGTGGTGCGATCGGCTTCGAGCTGTGGGGCAAGTCGACGTACGATCAGACCGACCAGGGGACGGATTCGCAGAAGCTCGACGCCTGGCACTCGGCGAACAACAAGCGCTATATCGCAGAAGGCATGGGCGTCGCGGCGCTCGGCTGCGCGGGTGTCGCGGTGTGGCTCTACGTTCGCGGTCGGCATGCTCCTGCGGACGAGCGGGTCGCTCGTGGCGTGGTCGTCACGCCGGTGGTGGCGAGCGAGCGGGCGGGCGTTGCGTTGATGGGGAGATTCTAAGATGAAGCACGTCACTGTTTCGGTTCTTCTCCTCGCATCGGCGTGCGGCTATCCGCAGCCCACACTGAGCGGCGACGGCGATGGCGGTCGCGATTCGAGCACCACGGATGGCACGACCATCGATGCTCCGAGCTCTCTCGCCGTCACCGCATCCCCATCGGCGTTCACCTTGCACGCGAACGACACGCGCGACACGCTGGTGACCGTCACGAACAACACCACGCAGACCTCCAGCACACCTGCCTTTCAGGTCACCGGCCTCACGCTGGGGACCATGACCTTCGCCGCGGGCACATGCACGACGGGCCTGGCACCCGGCGCGAGCTGTACGGCAACCGGACACCTCATCGCGACGACGGCTGGACAAGCCGGCTTCGACGTCACCGCCTCCGCGACCACGGGCGGCGGCGCGAAGGCTACGTTGTCGTTGAACGTCATGCCGGCGTGCGCGTCCACCTGTGGACCGAACGGCACGACCAACTGCTGCCAGAGCTCGGTGGTGCCAGGAAACGCCGCCGGCGCCACGCTGGCGGGCGCATCGTTCTTTCGCAGCCATGACGTCGCCACGGATGGCGCGTTTCCAAGCACGGCGGACCCGGCGACCCTGAGCGACTTCCGGCTCGACATGTACGAGGTCACCGTCGGGCGGTTTCGCGCGTTCGTCAACGCGGGAATGGGATCGCAGGCGGCCCCACCCGCAGCCGGCGCCGGAACGCATGCGGGTATCGCGAACAGCGGTTGGGATCCTGGCTTCAACGGGAGCCTGGTCGCCAGCCCAGCCGCGCTGATCGCGGCAGTCAAGTGCGACGCGCCCAACCAAACATGGACCGACACGCCGGGCGCCAACGAGAGCCTGCCGATGGGCTGCATCACCTGGTACGAAGCGATGGCGTTCTGCGCGTGGGATGGTGGCTATCTACCAACCGAGGCGGAGTGGAACTACGCAGCCGCTGGTGGCAGCGAGCAGCGCGCGCACCCGTGGTCAAGCCCCGCGAGTTCGCTGACCATCGACTGCTCGTACGCGAACAACCCGTTCACACCTTGCGTCGCGGCGGGACTCAATCGCGTTGGTAGTGAATCGCCCAAGGGCGATGGCAAGTGGGGTCAGTCAGACCTCGTCGGCAACGTGTTTGAGTGGGCGCTGGACTGGTACGCGGACACGTACTCCCATCCGTGCAGCGACTGCGCGGAGCTCACACCCACCAACAACCGGGTTCGCCGCGGCGGATTCGTCTACGCCGGTATACCGGCACTCCGCGCGGCCGCCCGGTACAGCGACCCTCCGTCGACACGCTACGCAAGTGTGGGCGCGCGGTGTAGCAGGACACCGTAGGGCGTGAACGCACATGACGTGCTCGCTCGATTCCTCCACGGACC
>JAYUVX010000280.1:0-36921 GCA_043753855.1 Myxococcales bacterium
AACTGGAGGTGGAGGTCCGCGAGGAACTCGGTCCAGCCCACCGCGCCGATCACGCACAGGCACTTCGCCACGATCCCGAGCACGCAACCGAGCGCACACAGCGCGACGAAGTGACGGTTTCCACGCGCGAAGGGATTGCCTGCCTTGAAGTACACGGTGGCGAGCACCGCCGCCGGTAGGAACACGTAGTAGTCGTACGAGGTGAAGAAGCACGCAAACGAGCCAGACACCGCGGCGACATAGTGGCGCTTCTGCCCCGTCTCGATCGCACGCACGAGTCCCCACAGCGCCAGGAACCCCATGCATTGCATGACGGGGGCCTGATGCATGCTGTCGGCGTACATCATCCACATCAGGCTCGTGGTGAATAACGCCGTGGCGATCAACGCCGTGCGATCGTTGTAGAGCCGGCGCACGTAGCTGAACAGCAGCCACATCGCGAGCCCGGAGAACATCAGGGCGAACAGCCGGAACGTGCCGATGTCGCCGACGCCGAAGAACTTGCCGACTGCGCCGTAGAAGATCTCGGCGCCCGGCGGATAGTGGATGTAGCGGTACGAATCCGCCGTGAGCGGGCCGACGTCGAGGATGTCGGTGAACGAGGTGGCGAGGAAGCCATCCGACTTGACGTAGTTGATCGAGGACAGCACGTTCGCGTCGGACCATGGATCGCCGATGCTGAGGCGTAGCGGCTCGCGCGCGTGCACGAGCAGGTAGAGGAACGCGATCGCGATGCTCCCCAACAGCAAGCCACGTAGCGACCGGGACATTCAGGGTACTTCTAACACAGGGTCAGGGCTCAGGCGGACGAGGCTGACCGCGCCCTCGGATGCGACCACGGTGTGGTGCGGGACCAGCGCCTGGAGGTCGTCGTGGCAGTACGGCTGCGTCGAACCGGTGGAGCAGACGAGCCGGTAGAACAGCTCTCGCCGCGCACGCTCCGCCGGCAGGTGGTCATCCTCGAACAGGAGGTATGCAGGCTTCAGTGAACGCAGCACGGCGGCGCGGCGCGGTGCGGTGCGGGGAGCACGAACATCGATGAATTGATGTGCCGCGTAGTCGAGGAGCTCGGGACGCGCCACCGAGACTGCGATGATGGTGTCGGCCGGGACCTTCGCGAGCAGTGACTCGTAGGGAGCGTCGAGCTGCCGAGGCGGGAACGCATCGCGCAGGTACTGCATGTTCGCCGCAAGCTCCGTGTACCGGCGCGCCCAGCGAACCCGGCCGCTCGTGTCGCGACCGTCGTAGATCAGCACGGCTGCGAGCAGCGAGAGCACGAGAGCAATCCTGCGGAGCCCGGGCGTCGCGTTGCGCAGCGCATCGAGGCCGATCGCGACGCCCGCGCTGACGAGGATCGGCCAGATCAGCACCGTCGCCGACGGACGCAGTCCGGACAGCTGCGTGACGATGCCGGCGAGCCCGACGAGACCAGCGAGTGCGAACCACCGGCACCGGCTCTCCAGCGTCCTCGCGACGATCCAGAGTGCCACGATGACCAGGCCGATGAACACGAGCGCGGCGATCGCGATCCCTCGGTGCGGAAGGATCGCCGCGAGCGCTGCGGACGGCACGGTGCCACGAGCTGTGATCCGGACCACGACGAACGGGATGACCGTTGCGAGCGGGACCGCCACGAGCGTGAACAGGCGTCGCCCACTTCCCGAGCGTCCGATCGCCACGATCCCGGCAGCAACGAGGATCGTGATCGAGATCGGTAGCAGCTCGGTGCGGGTCACCGCGATCGCGCCAGCGATGAGGCCGAGCGGCCACAGCCATCGATCGTCCTCGGGCGCGGCATAGCGCTCGAAGGTGACGTACAGCGAGAGCAGCATCGAGGTGACGAGCCACCGAGGCATCGCCGTGATCGCCACCCACGGGTACGCGGCGGCGACGAAGATCACCAGCACGGCCCACAGGCTCGCCGTGGCTGAACGTGGACGGAGCTGTCCGAGCGCGAGCCACAGCAGCAGCGCGAAGCCGAGACCATCGACGGCGCGAAACCATCTCCCTCCGGCAAGCGCGGTGACCATCGCACCGCTCACGAGGTGTCCTCCGAGCTGGGAACCGCGCGCGAAGCCGAGCGGATCCGCGAGCGTGCCGGTGTCCCACAGGCGCCGTAGCTGCGCAGGGATGCTGCCATCGTCGTCGAACGGGCTCGAGCTCACGTCGCCCGCGGTGCCGAGGACGTGCAGCGTGGCCACCAGCGCGAGGGCGATCGCGGGAGCCAACAGGTAGCGCGAGTCCGCAGCGCGCAGGAACTCCACGACGCGCGTCTCGTGGGCGCGCCTGTCTGCAATCAACAAGCTCGCGTTGAGCACGAGGCCGCCATTCATCAGCACGACCTGCGTCGTGTGGTCGAGCGCGTGGACCGCCATGGCGACTCCACCGAGGGCGACCAGCGCCGCGAGGCCCCAGTGCACCACGAGCCCGGCCGGAGCGTGCTCGATCCGTGCAAGGCGCTTCACGAGCAGACCCCAGCCGTGCAGCGATGCGACCACCGCGACCATCACCACCGCGAACCCGAGCGCGCCTCGCACCGAGAGCAGCACCGACCACGGTCCGATGGCCGCGAGCGCGAGGAGCACCCGGGCGAGCAGAGCCGGCGTCACCGCGGTTCCCACTCCACACCCTCGAGCCGGGCAGCGCGCTGATCGCGGACCTCCTTGTCGGGCTCCGAGATCGAATCGAACACCAGATAGACATCGTGCCAGCCGCCAGCGAGCTGTCCCGCGGAGACCTTCGCATCGACAGCGAACGCACCGCTCGCGTCGGCGATGACGGAGGCGAGGAGCGTGTCGTCGAGCATCACGTCGAGCCGTGGCCGCGTGAAGGCGACGCCGAGGTTGATCGAGCCGTGCAACGCGAGATGCATGTCGGCGGCGCCTCGCACCCGGAGATGAGCGCGGCGGTACAACCAGCGGGCCGCGGTGCCACGGGTGGGTGGCGTCGGTGCCGGGTGCAGCACGTCGTACCACGTGGGATCGTCGGCGCTGCCATCGATGAATGCGAGGCCGGTGAACCCGTCGTCGAACGTGATGTTCGAGCGGCTGTTGAGCGACCACGCGTCGTGCAGACCCTCGCGATCGGCGAGGCCGCGTACGAAGGCAGCGCGGCGCGCTGGCTCGGAGGCTTCCTGCACCGGCATCGACAGGACCTCGGCGCCGAGGTCGAGCACCACGAGGCCATCCTCCTCGTGAAGCACGGAGACCTTCGTCGAGAGCGCGGCGAAGCTATCGATCATGTCGATCGCATAGGCGCTCATCGTCTGGAAGATCTCCGCGTCATTGAAGATCCGCCACACCCAGAATGGACGGCGATAGAAGTAGCGCGAGCGATCGCTGCGCACGAACGCGACGTACCGGATGCCTAGGCCGCGCAGGTACGCGCGCATCGCGTCGGGGCCGGCGAACGCGGGTAGCCCGGGGGCGGGGCTCGCATAGCCTGGCGTATCGAGGTTGAAGATCCGGTTGCGGCTGAAATCGAGGAACCCGGGATCATCGAGCATCACCGCCATGTTCTCGCCGGCGGGGATCGCAGCCTGTAGCGATGCGTACCGCTGCGCCTGTGCGCGCGCACTCGGATCGCCCGCGTGTGCCGCGTGAATGTTCGCGAACACCGCGGAGAGCTGCTTCGGTACAACCTCGCGCTGCACCACGAGCTGGAGCAGCAGCGACGAGAGCAGGATCCAGCGGCCCAGAGGTATCAGTCGCGTGTCGTCGGCTCCGATCTCGAGCGCGAACATCGCGAGCAGGGTGATCGCAGCGGCGAATGCATAGCGCCACAGGTGGTTCGAATCCGACCCCACGAATGCGTGGACCATCAGCGCGAATCCGAGCGTCGAGGCGATCAGCAGGGCCGTGATCGGTCGGGTAGGGCGCGCGTCGGTCGTGAACAGCATCACCGCGAACACCGACGGGATCACGACGATCGGATGGGTCTCGATCAAGGACCAGACGAGGAACTGTAGCTCGTCGGTCCACGTGGGCGCGGTAGCGCGCAGCGAGACGTTCGGGTTCCAGGTGCCTTCCATGACCGGAAACAAGAACGTGCCGTTCGAGCGGTATGCGGCGATCAGGTACGGCACGAGGACGACCACGGCGGTGCCCGCGGCGAGCGCCCAGCGCTTGCGCTCCGCGGTCCACCCTGCGCGCCACGAGCTGGTGCGTGCCGACGCGATGAGCCGCGAGGTCAGCGCGAGGCCGAGGAACACCACGGCGATCACGACGTAGTTCTGCCGTAGCGTGCAGGCTGACGCGCCGACGAGCCCGGCGAGCCCCCAGCGTTCGTCGACGACGCAGCGATACAGCGCGATGAACATCACCGCGCCGCTCCAGTAGCTCGCCGTGTTGATCGCCGTGTGGGGCAGCAGGAGCACGACGAGCGCCACCACCACAGCCCACAGCGGCTGCGTGCGGATCGCGCGCGCGTACCCTGCGAGCAGGAGCAGCGCGATCGCGTAGCACAGGCCCTGGTCGATCAACTGGATGTTCGCGAGCGTGCCGCGCGCACCTGCGAGCGCACCGAGCAGCGTCTGCCCGCCATACGCGCCGAGCCGGCGAAACGAGAACGGCTCGACCAGGTTGCCGACGTCGAGCAACCGCTTCACCAGCGGCGTGTACGCCAGGTCGTCATCCCACGGATTGCGATCGAGGGTGGCCACGGCGCCGACGATCTGGAGCAGCGCGAGCCCGGCGAGGAGCGCGACGAGCAGCGCGATCGCGGGACGTTGCCGGAACGACACCACCACCTCCACCGCGCGCTGCCACAGGGGCTCGTCGGTGGTCCACTCCCGCCATGCCGCCGCGAGCGCGCCGAGGCCGATCAGCACGAGGATCACCGGCCGCGGCAGCACCCCGGCGGCGAGCAGCGGACCGCACAGCGCGAGATATCCGGCCAGACCGAATGCAGCGCGCAGCCCGAGATCTGGATCTGCGATCCGTGCCACCCGCACCACGACGAAGCCCCAGCCCGACGCCACGAACACCAGGAACGCGAGCCACGCGATGCCACCGACCAGCACCGACGTCGCGTCCGCAATCCCGTGCACGCCGAGCCCGATGGCCACGGCGATGGTCAAGAGGCGCAGAACGCGGTCGATCATCCGGCGTCGAGTGCGGCGAGGAGCTCCGCCGAGCTGACGGTCGAGGTGCCGCGCTTCGAGACACTGATCGCCGCGGCCTGACTGGCCAGCTCGATCGCCTCCTCGAACGAGAGCTTGGCGGCAAGGGCGAGCGCGAGCGTGGCGACCACGGTGTCTCCGGCGCCCGTGACGTCGAACACCTCGCGAGCGATCGCCGGCACGTGAATCGCGGCGCCGCCGCTGCGGAACAGGCTCATGCCGTCGGCACTGCGGGTGACGAGCAGCGCCGCGCCGTCGAGCGTGGGCAGGAGCTCGTGTGCGATCCGCTCGACGTCGAACCGTCCGGGCGTCAGCGCAGCGGCCTCGAGCTCGTGGAGGTTCGGCGTGATCACCGTGGCACCGGCGTACAGCGTGAAGTCACGCTGCTTCGGATCCACCACCACCGGCAGGCCAGCGGCCCGAGCGGCGGTGATCGCGTGGCGTGCCACCTCGGGTGTGATCACCCCCTTCGCGTAGTCCGAGACCACGACGGCATTTGCATCCTTGATCCGCACGTCGATCGCGTGCTTGACGGCCTCCTGCACGGCACCCGAGATCGGGTGTCGCTTCTCCTGATCGACGCGCACGATCTGCTGCTGCTGTGCGACGAGCCGTGTCTTCTTGCTCGTCGGCCGATCCGCATCCGGGATGCAGGTGTTGATGATCCCCGACGCAGCGAGCCGCTCCCCGAGCGTGGCCGCCGACTCATCCTTGCCAACGACACCGATCAGCACGGCTGCGCCGCCGAGCGCCTGGATGTTCCCCGCTGCGTTCGCTGCGCCGCCGAGGCGGGTCTCGTGCGCGCGCACCTCGAGGATCGGCACCGGTGCCTCGGGCGAGATCCGCGAGACCTCGCCGCGTAGATACTCGTCCAGCATCAGGTCGCCCACGACCAGGACGCGGCGACCTCGGAGGCGATCGACCAGCGGGCGCAGGTGGTGCATCGCCAACGTCGTATCCCGGTTCGGATCCCGTTGCAATCCGGGGCTCTAGCGCGACGGCGCGGAGGCCATCAAGGCCTTGTACTCGGCTTCGCTGTCCTTCGAGAAGTGCTTGAACAGCGTGACGAGGGCGACATGCCGGCCTGCGAACGACGCCAGATCGAGTGGCTCCATCGGATCGATCTCCTCGACGCCATGATTGACTCGACCGTCGTAGATCACGACATCACCGATTTCGCACTCCGATTCGAAGAAGTACCGCTTGCCGTCGAGGTCGATGTACGCGCCGCCCTCGTGAAAGTCGACGCCCTTCTTCGACAGCAGCAGCAGGAGCTGGACGTAGCGCTCCATGCCCATGTCGGCGGCGACTGCGGTGGTGCCGACGTCGGTGTGTGGTGCCATGAAGCCGCCGCCGCGGGGATAGTGATTGATCCGCGACGCCGACCACATCCCGTTCTCCGTGCCGTTGCAGGTGAAGTCCCGCGGCAACGAGTAGAGGAGGTTCCGGAACTGGATCAAGCGCCGGAAGATCGCGTGCATCCCGAAGATGTCCTCGTCGAACGTCGGGTTATAGAACATCCGCAGGAACCTCGGACATCCGTTCGTACCGCGGGTACCGCCGACGATCAGCTTCTGAAAGTTGCGGCGGATCGCCTCCGCGTCCTTGGGATCGTGCTTGCGGTCATTCTTGACGTCGAACCGCGCCTCGAGCTTTCCGCGCGCAGCGAGCACCTCGTCTTGCGAGAACAAGCCGGTGACGCGCGCGAACGTGTGGGTGCCGAGGAGCCCACGGAGCTTATCGAACGGAACGTCCTCGAGCGTGCTTGCGCTCACAGTCGCGTCGGAGATCATCGACGGGAGCATACGTAACCCAGGCACGGCGAGTCGAGCGGCCTGGTAGACTCGCTCCATGAGGCGGTATTGGCTCGTTGGTATCGTGAGCGGAGTCGTAGGTTGTGGTGACCCGGCGAGCACGCAGCCGGATGCGGCCCCACCGGACGCGGCGCCGCCCGTGTTTCGTCCGTTCTGGACGAGTGGCACACGGTTTCGCGCGCGGCTGTGGACGCCGGTCGATGGGGGGCGCCGATCTTTGGCGGCTGGCGCGACACCGTTCTCGGGACGGACTGCGAGGTCACGAAAGCGATCGACGGGGTCGAGCGCTGCATGCCGACTCACGCCGAGGTCCAGAGCCTCGCCCAGTTCTGGGGGGACGCGGCGTGCACCCAGCCTCTCGCGCAAGCACCGAGATCACCGTGCGGCAGCGACAAGTACGCGGTCAATCGTAGTGACAGGCGTACGTATGCCCTGAAGGCGCCGCATACCGGCGCGGTCTATACGAACGTCGGCTCTGCGTGCACGTTGGCGAGTCAGGCGTCCAGCGACCTCTCGTACGACTTCCACACGTTCGATTGGACCGAGGTCCCGCCCACCGTGTTTGGAGCCACCGAGCACCACGACACGCAGGTCGGCGGTTTCATCCACCAGCAGTACGGATTCGGCGATGGCAGCTCGCTCGATCTGGGCACACTCGCGTTCCCCAGCAGAGTCTGTCGACCACTCGGCGGCTTGCGCTCGGGCACGACCCACTGCCTGCCCACAGCGGCACCGGCCGTGGCGGCGGTCTACAGCGACGCGGCCTGTACGAGCCGTGCGTACTACTGGAATCGCGCGCCACAGGACATGTCGATCGCGTCTGAAATCGTCACCGAGGACCCCTCGCTGTGCGGTACGGAGTTCAGCGTCTATACCGTCGACACGACGCTCGCCAGCGGGCCGGCCGCATTCAAGTACTACGAGAAGAAGCTCGGAACTTGCACGGAGAGGACCGCGTCGCAAAACGCAAAGCTCTTCCGCGCCACGCCGACCTCGACGTATCCAACCGGAACCGTCGAGCCGGATGCATCCACCGGACGGCTCGGTTATCTGATGTGGACGGGGCCGGATGGAATCTCGATTCCCGTCGCCAACTGGGATCACGTCCTTGGCCGCGAGTGTTACGCCCTCGTGGGGAAGGATGGCGTGTTCCGTTGTATCCCGTATTCATTGCGCCGGCCAAAGCATCTGGACTTCGAGCAGGGGTACTTCTCCGCGTCGTGCGACTCTCCCCACACCGAGGTCGCAGGGGCATGCGACGGTCTTCCGCCCGTCGACAACATGCTCGGTCAGCTCGCGGCGCGTCCGACGAAGCAATCATGTGACGCGGTCTCGACCAACGTCGGCTGGGAGGTCACCACGATCGGCGCAGAATTCACCGCCTACTATGCGACCGAGAACGCGTGCGAGGCGTACCCCGAGGCGGCCTACGGTTATCCCGTCCAGCGAACCGTTATCGATTCGTCGACGTTCGCTGCGCTGTCCGAACAGATCGAATGATCACGCATAGAGCTTACGGAGCACGATGAACGTCTGCTTGATGCGGTACTGGAAGCCGCTGATCTCGAGGTTCATCACGCCGTAGTTCCGCGCCGACACGTGCGTGGTGAACCGCTTGACGCCATTCTTCATCAGCTCGTTGAAGTCGTAGTACGCGTTGATCGCCGCGAGGCCCGCGGCCTTGTAGTCGGGGTGCACGCCACCCAGAAACATCAGCGCCTCGTCGGGACTGATGAGCCGATGCGTCTTGAACGCGATCGTCTTGCCGGTCGCGGGGTTCACGAGGCGGTAGACGCGCTCGTCGGCGCGCACGAACGACTGGCGCACGTAGGCCTGGTAGCGCGCCCCGGAGATCTTCTGGGCATCGGGGAGCTTCGGATCGACGAGGAAGCGATCGTCGGTGAACGTGTTGCCCGCGATCTCCAGGACCTCGCGCAGCTGATCTTCGGTGGTCACGCGCTCGAACATGTACGGCGTCTTGCCGGTGTCGAACGGCTTGCGGAGGCGCTGGGTCAGACGCAGCTGAGTCTCGACGAACCGGAATCCGTGATCTTCGAGTGTCTGGATCGACGCGATGTCCTCGATCGGCGCCTTGTAGACCACGTACAGCGGCTGATGGTCGCGGATATACTCAGCCTCCACGCTCGCGAGCTCGTCCGTGCAAGGCCCTCGCAGCTCGAGGATGGCGCGGCCGAGCACCTCGCTGTCGATCTCGTGCTTCGTGATCTGCATGGCGACTACAGCGCGACCATCTCGCTCGCGAGCTCGAAGGTCGGGTCCTTCTGCGCGGGCGCCGGAGCTGCGAGGAAGTACTCGGCGTCCTCGCGGATCTTGCCCGCGATCGCGTCGTACGCCACCGGCTCCGCGATGCTCGAGATGAAGTTGTCGCCGCACGCGACCTTCTTCATCAGGCCGGCGCGCACGATGAAGTCCTCGAACTTCGTCGTCGACTCCGGCACGACGCCCTTGTAGCGAACGTGCAGGTTGTACGTGTCCTGGTACTCGCGAGCACCGTCGACGATGGTGCCGGTGAACGGCCGATCATAGCGGTACGGAACGTGCTCGCGCTCCTCGACGTAGTGCGTGTAGGTCATGCACTTCGCCGCGCCGACGCCGAGGAACAGGAACCGGCCGGTCTTCGCCGCGTGGATCTTGTCGAACGTGGAACCCTCGCCGATCGACTGATGCCCCAGGTCGGTCACCACGCTCATATCCGCGCCGAGGGCCGCGCACGACATTAGTGGATCGACCGAGCGTACAGTCTCGGGGAGCCGGCGGATGTACTCGTTCAGCACGCCCATCTTCGATCGCGACTGCTGCACGTTGTACGAGACGCCGTTGCAGAAGCTGAACGTGAAGGTCGGCACCACGAGCGTCGGAACGCCGAGCTCGAGCAGGGTGTCGAGCATCGCCTGCAGCAGCGCGCTCTTCCCGAGCTGCGGGTTCGGGCGCCCGAACGACATCTCCGAGTGGACGAACAGCAGCTTGCAATCCGCGGCGCCGACGGACTCGAGACAGCGCAGGAGGTCCGAGTTGGTCACGGGCTCGCGGCCTTGAAACAGAACGGTGTCCTTCATGCGTCTCCTAGTGCGCGGTCTGTCCGCCGTCGACCACGATCTTCTGCCCGGTGATCCAGCCGGATCGGTCCGAGAGCATGAACTCGACCGCGTTCACGATATCGTCAACCTCGCCGAGCCTCAGGAGGTACTCCTCCTTCATCTTCGCCAGATGCTTCTCGTCGGTGAATGCCTTCTCGGACATCGGCGTTCGCACACCACCGGGCAGCACGGAGTTGACGCGGACGGCGGGTGCGAGCTCGACGGCGAGCGACTGCATCATCGCATCGAGTGCGCCCTTGCTCGCCGAGTAGATCGCCTGGCCCTTCACGCCGCGGATGCTGTACGTGCTCGAGATGAACAGCACGTTCGTCAGAACGCCGCGGTTGTGCTTCTTCAGCAGTGTCGCCACGATCTGCATCGCGGATAGGGCGTTGACGTTCATGACCTCGTGCATCGCCGCGACATCGGTGAGCCGCGCGGGCATGACCCTCACCACGCCGGCACAGTGAACGAAGCACTCGACGGTGGCTCCCTGTTGTTCGAGCAGCTCGCCCAGCGAGGACACGATGCCCTCGACGTCGCGCAGATCGTACGGCCACACCAGGTGCCCATCGCCGAGCCCGGTCGCCTCGCGCAGCTTCGCGGCGTCACGGCCTCCAAGGATCAGCGGCCGCGTGCTGCCAAGTCGCTTCGCGATGGCGGCACCGATGCCGGACGACGCACCGGTGAGCAGCGTGTACGTGGGCACGGTCAGGTCGCTATTTCGTCCGCCTCGCGGCGACCAGCGCCTCGAGCGCGCTCGCCGTGGGGGCACCCGCAAGCTCCTCGGCCGACAGGTTGACCGCGTAGTGCTCCTCGATCATGGCGACCACGGACAGCGCCGTGAGCGAGTCCCATTGCTCGAACGTGGCGAGCACGTCGTCGGGCTGCACCGCATCTTCTTCCAGAACCTCGGCGAGACGCTCGTAGAACTGATCCATCAACGTGCCTCCTGGTAATCGATGAGCTCGCAGAATGCTAGCGGGCCGACCTGCATGACGAGCGAGGCCCAGGTCAGGCCAACACCGAAGCCCGCCATGCAGAGCTTCCTGGTACCGCTCGTCAGCTCGCTGGCGAGGTTGTAGGTGATGTTGGTCGGGATCGTGGCGCCGCTCGCATTGCCGAAGTTCTCGACGATGTTTGCGGGCATCCGCTCACGATTGACCTTCATCTTGTCGGCCAGCTTGTTCAGCATGAACTTGTTCGGCTGGTGGAACATGAAGAAGTCCACCTGGTCAGTGGTCAGCTCGGCCTGCTGTAGCAGCGCTTCGATCATCGGCGGCACTTCGACCTGGACGAAGTTGAACACCGCCGTGCCGTTCATCGTCAGGTTGTCCTTCGCGCGGAAGTTGTTGTCGCCGACGTCCTCGAGCACCGCGGTCTGCGCCGTCGACGGCGTCCGGAACCCGCCGGCCGGGATCATCAGGACGTCGTGGTGGGTGCCGTCCATCTTGAGGTTCGCGTGGATCGTCTGTCCGTCATCGGACTTCTCGACGATCGTGATGCACGCCGCGTCCCCGATCAGCGGGAAACTGTTCTTGTCCTTGCGCGAGACCTTGCGGCTCAGGACATCGGCGTTGACCACCGCGACCTTCTTGATGGACGCCTGCTCGAGCATCATGAATGCCTGCATCAGGCCCACGACGAACCCGGCGCAGCCCTGGCTGATGTCCAGGCAGAGCATGTCGTGCTTCAGGTTCAGCCGGCCCTGGATCACGTTGCTCGTGGCCGGCATGTAGTAGTCGGGCGACTGCGTGATCACCACGAGCGCATCGAGGTCCTCCGGCTTCACGAGCCCGCGCTCGAACAGGTGCTGGAACCCGTGCACCGCGAGGTCGGAGACGCAGGTGGCGTCGTTCGCCACGATGCGGTGCTTGTCGTAGCCCATCACCTTCTTCAGCTTCAGGGACTTCTCCTCGGGGAAGTCAAAGTCCTTCATGTCCTCCATGAAGCTGCGCTCGTTCGCCGGCAGCACCGTGAGGACACCGGCGATGCGCTTGTTGGTGAAGCTGAAGTTCACGACGTGATCCCGTACTTCTGCAGCAGCTTGTCGATCGCGGCGAGGTTCTTGACGTTCTCCGGCAGGATGTCCGTACCGGTGATCGAGATCTGGTAGTTCAGATCGAGCTCGCTGATCAGCGTGATCAGGTCGAACGAGTCAAGCATCCCATCGGCGATGAAGTCCTCCGACGTCGTGAAGTCGAACTCCGGTCGAATTCCCTTGAGCACTTCCAGCACAGTCTTCATGACGCGCGCCTCATCAGCACCTGGTCGACCAAGCCGTCGTGCTGATAGCCATAGTGACGGTAGCGATCGATCGCGTTGTCGTTGTCGGAGATCACCCACAGGCTGAACCTCCGGACGTCCTTGCAGTCAGAGAAGTAGCGCCGCATCAGTCGCGCACCGACGCGTCGGTCTCGATGCGCGCTGTCGACCATCCAGTGGCGGAGCAACGACGACTGCCCGGTCACCTCGAAGAACAGCAGCCCCGCGATGGCGGCGCTGGTTCGGATCACCAGGATCTTGCGTTCGGTGACAGCGCGCCGCATCTCGTGCTCCTCGGGGATCTGCTCGGTATACCGATCGAGCGCGGCCTCGAGCATGCCGGCCAGTGTGCGCGCATCGTCATCCGTGGCGAACACCACCTCTGGATCCGCGTCGGCCGGCTGCACCGAGCCGTCATGCGTCTTCGTCATGCGGTGCAGCGTGCGGTGGCTCTGAAAGCCGGCCTGCACGAACAGCGCGGCGAGCTCCTCGACCTGCTCGCGCTTCCCCAGCACATCCACCGTGAAGGTCTCACGCGACGTCAGCTCCGGCAGTGCCGCCATCAGATCGGCGGCTCCGCTCGCCAGGTACGAGATGTGGAAGAAGTCGCGGTCCCGGCGCAGCACGAACAACACGTTTCCGGCGGTCACCGAGAACAGTGCGCCAGCCGCGGTCCAGCGCTCCAGCTTTTCGGGCGTCGGATAGAAGTTGGTCATCGACGCCCCCGCGTGCCGTGCGCGATCGATCTGCTCGTAGATGGCGGCGACGTTCGGCAGCTGGTTCACGGCTGCTCCAGCAGCGCGGAGAGCCCGCTCCGGTCGATCTTGCCGTTCGGGTTGCGGGGCAGCACGTCCATCTGCCGGAACACCGTCGGCAGCATGTACTTCGGGAGCACGCCGGCGAGCCCCTGGCGGATCGCGGCCGGCTGGACCTGCTGCTTCGCCTCGAAGAACAGCGTGATCTCCTTGCGATCGCGGTGATAGAGCACACAGGCGTTGTCGACGAGCCCGATGCTGGTGACCACGTGCTCGATCTCGCCGAGCTCGATCCGGTAGCCGAGGTGCTTGATCTGGAAGTCCTTGCGGCCGAGGAACAGGATCTCGCCGCGGTCGTTGCGGCTGACCATGTCCCCGGTGCGATAGATCAGCTCCGGGTAGTGCTTGTTCAGCGGGTTCTGGACGAACGCCTTCGCCGTCTTCTCCGGATCGTTCCAGTAGCCAAGCGCGAGCGAGCTGCCGCGCACGCACAGCTCACCGGGCTGGTTCAGCGCGGCGGGCTGGTCGGCCTCGTCGAGGATCAGGATGCTGGTGTTGCGGCACTCGGAGCCGATCGGCAGCGGCTCGTCATCGCGGAACTCGCGGTCGACGACGAAGAACGTGCAGTCCACCGTGATCTCGATCGGACCGTAGAGGTTCACGAACACCGCGTCGGGCAGGCGTCGCCGCCACAGGTTCAGGTGCTTGGTCGGAAACACCTCACCCGCGAAGAAGATCTTCTTCAACGCACCGAGGTCGGCGGTGCCGAGGAGATCCATGTTCGCGATGTTCACCATGATCGTCGGCACCCAGAAGATGAAGCTGATCTTCATCTCCGCCAGGTACGCGACGAGCTTGGCCGGGAACATCGGCAGCTCGTCGGGGATGATGACGATCGTGGATCCCTTGGCCAGCGACAGGTAGAGCTCGAGCGTGTAAATGTCGAAGTAGAACGGCGAGAGGCTGCCGATGACCTCGGTTCCGTCGAGCCCCAGGCGATCCATCACCCAGTCCATGAAGTCGATGACGCTGCGGTGATGCATCGCGACGCCCTTCGGCGTGCCCGTCGATCCCGACGTGTTGATAATGCACAGCGGATCGGTGTCGATCACGCGCTCGAGCCGCGCGGCAATTCCATCGGCGTCGATCGCGATCGACTCGTCGAACACCTCGTCGATGACGACGACCTGGCTCTCCGCGACACCGAGCGCGATCACCGCCGCGCGCAGCGCCTTCGAGGTGATCGTCAGCGTGGGCTGCAGGTTGGCGACGATGTTCTTGATCCGCTGCGGCGGCGACTTCACATCCAGGTTCGAGTAGATGTTGCCGCTGTAGATGATCCCGAGGTCGGCGAAGATCGTGGTCGCGCCCTTCGGCAGGAACACCGCGATCGGTGCGCTGGTACCTTCGGTGCGCTTGATCAGAATTCCGGCACATCGCTTCGCGTACCGCGCGACCTCGGCGAACGTGTAGCGGTTGGCGCCTTCGACGACCGCCGTCTTGTCGGGACACGTTGCCAGCGCCCCACGCTCCAGGTATTCAACGACGTTGATCTGCATCAGCGGCTCGAGCGGGGGCGACCATACAAAGCTCGGTAACCGTTGTCATGCCAAGCAGCCATGTTCCCGCCGCTTTCCACATTGTTCCAAGGCATTGGACATGTCCCACGTCACATCGTGACGCCGAGCGCACACGGGGAGGCCGCGGTTGAAGTTGGACCGAGAAGCGGTTATCACGCGACCTGATGCTCTACTCGTTCGTCGTCCCGATCTACAACGATGGCGCACTCGCGCGCGCCTTCTGCGTCGAGATGGCGAGCGTGTTTCGCGCGTACCTGGGACACGACGAGCTCGCCCGCGAGCTCGAGGTGATCTTCGTCGATGACGGCAGCCGCAACGATTCTCCGCAGCTCCTGAAGCAGACGTGTGACGAGTTTCCGTTCGCGAAGGCCGTGCTGCTGAGCCGGAACTTCGGCCAGCACATCGCGGTGTCGGCCGGTTACCGAGCGGCGAGCGGCGAGTATGTCGGCAGCTTGAACGTCGACCAGGAGGAGCCGCCCTCGTGCCTCCCCGATCTGCTCGACGCGCTGAAGCAGGGCGACAGCGACATCGTCGGTGGACAGCACAACGGCAAGCGCGTCCGGTTCACCACGCGCTTGACGTCGTACCTGTTCGTTGCCGTGATGAACCGGCTCACCGGCTACAACAATCCGGCAAACGCCACGACCGTCCGGATCATGACGAGGCGCGCGGCGGACATCTACAACAGCCTCACCGAGACCAGCCGCTACATCCCCGGCCTCGAGGGTTGGTTGGGCTTGAAGTACACGCGGGTGCCGATCGTGGCGCAGCCGCGGAAGGTCGGAAAGTCGAGCTACAACTTCCGCCGCCGGCTGCGGATGGCGTACTCGTCGGTGATCTCGTTCTCCGACTTTCCACTCCGGCTGGCGGTGAAGTTCGGAATGATGGTCGCGGGTGTCGGGATGTTGCTCGCGATCGGCTTGCTGCTGCAGAAGCTGCTCGGCGCGTCCCTCCTTCCTGGCTACACGTCGACGTTCGTCCTGATCGTCTTCCTTGGCGGCGTGCAGATCGCGGTGACTGGCGTCGCGAGCCTTTACATCGGACGCATCCTTGCCGAGGTGCAGAAACGTCCGCTGTTCGTCGTACGCGAGACCGTGGGCGACGTGCGCCTGTTCGACGCTCCGATCCTGCACGCCCAGATCTCGCCGCCGCTTGCTGCTCCACATCCGGTGGAAGAGCAAGCACCTCAACCACGCAAGCACACCGCCTGATCTGAGCTGCCGGCGATGAGATCACCATGGCTGCGGGTGGTGTTTGTTGCGACGGCGCTGGTGTTTGCAGCGGTCGGCTTCTACGTCTACGCGCTGCGATTCCCCGCGTGGCTCGATTCGGATGCTGCGGTGCCCGCGCTGCTGGCCGCGAAGGCGCTGGAAGCGAAGTCACCATTCGCCGTCGACTGGTACTACGCCAACGGCGATGTCTGGGTGTGGGGGCCGCACTTGATCGCGATCCTCCCGGTCGCGATCCTCGGCGTTGGTAGAGCGGCACTGCTCGTCGCCCTTGTCATCGGCTTCGCGCTGGAAGCGGTCGTGATCGCGAAGGTCTATCTTCGATACAACGGCGAGGTGTGGAGCGCGCTGCTCGCCACCATCGTCACGTTGATGGCGTGGTCGAACGCGCACGTCGCCTACGCGTATATGCAGCTCGCGTACGGACTTGCGGCGACGCTGTATCTGCTGTCGTTTCACCTGTTCGCGGCGCTGTCGCGCGACGAGAACCCTCGTGGTTGGCGGTTCGTCGCGGCCGGTCTGCTGGTGACCGTGCTCGCCGTCAATAACCCGAGCCGTGTGCTGATCTTCCTGGTGGCGCCCGTCCTCGCCGCATGTGCGTGGCCCTGGCGGACGTTCACGGTTCGTCGTCGCCTGGTCGTTGCAGCGTCGGCGTGCGCCGGCTGGGTGATCGCGTTCGCGATCTACAAATGGTGGCTCGCGGGGACGGTCTCCTGGTCGGTCCCGCGCGGTCACGCCGGGTTCGTGCTCGCGGGTATGCAGCAGATCAAGGCGAACGTCGCCACGCTCGCGCGCGGGCTCGTGATGCTGTGCGCTGCCGGCGGACGGTCGGCCGCGTGGGCGATTCCCGGGGGGCTGCTCCTCGCGGGGGCGCTCGCACTCGTCGTTCACGAGGCCGCATCGCGTGCGTTGACATCGCTGCGATGGCTGAATGTCGTTGTCCTCGCGCAGCTCGCGTTCGTCCTCGCACTGCTGCTGTTCGGTAACCTGCTCGACGGGCCCGAGGCCACGCGGTACCTGATCCCCAGTCTCCTCTCGGTACTTGGGCTGGCGGTGATCCTCGCGGTGCGCACGCTCGGCGAGGCCGTAGGCCCGTGGCAACGCCGCCTCGCTGCTGGGTGGCTCGTCGCCATCCCTGTGGCAGCGCTGGTGGCGGCCACCGATACGCGACCTCCGATCCCCGTGCGCGGCGTCTGGCCCGATGCCGCCGAGCTCGAGACCGTCGCAGACGAGCTGGTACGCCGTGGGCTGACCCACGGGTTCGCGGACAACCTCGCGGCAAATCTCTTGACGCTCGACTCGGGTGCCGCGGCGTTGACGTGCCGGATCACGTTCAACGGCATCCTCATGCCGCAGCGCTGGCTCGGCGATACGTCCTGCTACACGGCGTCGGTGCTCCCCGAGAGATTCTACGTGGTGGCGTATCAGGACGACCGCGAGCGCGAAGCGATCCGCACGACGTTGCCGAACGAGCTTGAGCGATTCCACGTCGGCGACACCTACGAGGTCCACGTGTTTCGCACGGCCGACACGTCGCCCGCGTGGCTCGAGCTCCCGATCCTCGACCGCGAGCTAGCCACGTTCCCGATGCGGATCCCGGCCGCCCATCTCCAGATCCGGCACAAGAACGTCAAGCTCGAGTCCGGAGAGCTCGTCGCGACCGGCGAGCAGGGGATCGTCGTCTATGGCCCTTACATCGACCTGCCGAAGGGCAACTACATCGCGACCTGGGTCGGCAACGGCATCGAGTCGACGGGCACGGTCACGTTCAGCCTCACCGGTGTCCCCAGCGGCGGCGGCCGGCAGAACCTCGTTCCGCCGATCGCGCTCGAGGCGCATGGAATCTCCCGCGTCCCCGGCGAGCTTGCCCGGTTCAAGCTACGCGCAAAGCGCCCGGTGTCGGGCGTCGAGCTCACGGTCGAGAGTACGGCGGGGGGACGGGTCTCGCTCCACGAGCTAGTGATCGATCGCGCTCGCTGATCACGCTGCGAAGCTATGCACGGCGTCGATCACCACGCTCTGATCGGCTTCCGAGAGATCGTTGTACAGCGGCAGCCGCACCAGCTCGTCGGCGATCCGCTCGGTAACCGGACACATCCCGGGTGCTCCGCCGTGCGCGAGGCCCATCGGGGAGAGGTGAAGCGACTGGTAGTGAAACACGGCCTGGACGCCGCGCGCCTTCAGATGCTCGATGAACGCCGGGCGGTCCTGCGCGGGCAGCAACAGATAGAACATGTGGAAGGTCTGCTCGCAGTGAGCCGGCACTGTCGGGAGGCGCCAACCTCGTGCGGTCGCCACGCCGGCGAGCTCGGTGGCGTAGCGGTTCCAGATTCGCTCGCGGTGCGCCTGGATCTCGTCGCTCGCCTCGAGCTGGGCGAGCAGCAGCGCTCCGAGGATGTCAGACAGCACGTAGCTCGAGCCAATGTCGACCCACGTGTACTTGTCGACCTGACCACGGAAGAACCGGCTGCGGTTGGTGCCCTTCTCGCGGATGATCTCGGCGCGTTCGGCGAGCGAGGCATCGTTGACTACGAGGGCACCACCTTCGCCGCAGGTGAAGTTCTTGGTGTCGTGGAAGCTCTGCGTCGCGAGCGCGCCGAAGGTTCCGAGTGGCTTGCCCCGGTAGCGCCCGAACAGGCCGTGGGCGTTGTCCTCGACAACCGCGATCCCGCGCGGCGTGGCGATCGCGTCGATCGCGTCGAGCTCGCATCCGACCCCTGCGTAGTGCACGGGCACGATCGCCTTGGTCCGGGGTGTGACGAGCGCTTCGAGCTTGGTCTCGTCGAGGTTCAGCGTGTCGGGGCGGACATCAGCGAACACGGGGCGCGCGCCGCGGAGCACGAACGCGTTCACCGTCGACAC
The DNA here is from genome assembly GCA_043753855.1 of Myxococcales bacterium. Lineage (GTDB taxonomy): Bacteria > Myxococcota_A > Polyangia > Haliangiales > Haliangiaceae > JABFXX01. The sequence continues at coordinate 18,723 of JAYUVX010000280.1, forward strand.
GAACGTGAATGCCGGGATGATCACTTCATCGCCCTCGCGGAGGTCCAGGAGCAGCGCGGACATCTCCAGCGCATGCGTGCACGACGTCGTGAGCAGCACACGCTTCGTGTCGAGTGCAGCCTCGAGCAGCTTCTCGGCGCGGCGGCAGAACGGACCGTCACCGCCGAGGCGCCGCGACGCGAACGCCTCGCCGATCCGAGCGAGCCCGGTCTCGAGGAACGCGGGGCGACTGAACAGGATCATCGCGTCACAGCACTTCGCGAGCGAGCGCGAGCAGATACTGGCCGTATTCGGTCTTCTCCAGGGCGCGCCCCGAGGCTTCCAGGGCTGCGAGGTCGATGAAGCCCTTGCGGTACGCGATCTCCTCGAGACAACCGATCTTGAGCCCCTGACGCGCTTCGACGGTCTGGATGAAGTTGCCCGCCTGGAGCAGGCCATCCGGGGATCCGGTATCGAGCCAGGCCGTGCCGCGCCCGAACACCGAGAGGCGTAGCGTTCCGGCTTCCATGTACGCCCGGTTCACGTCGGTGATCTCGATCTCTCCACGCGGGGAGGGTTTCAGCCCGCGTGCGATCGCGATCACGTGGTTGTCGTAGAAATACAGGCCGGGCACCGCGTAGTGTGACTTCGGCTTCGCCGGCTTCTCCTCGAGAGAGAGCACCCGTCCACCCGGCCGCGTGAACTCGACCACGCCGTACTGGCTCGGATCCTTCACGTAGTAACCAAAGATGTGCGCGCCGTTCATCAGCTTCGCGCAATCCTCGAACATCGACGTGAGTCCCACGCCGTAGAACAGGTTGTCGCCGAGCGCGAGGCACACCGTGTCGGTGCCGATGAAGTCTGCACCGATGATGAATGCGTCGGCGAGGCCACGCGGGGCGGTCTGCTCGGCGTAGCTGAGACGGAGGCCAAAATCATGGCCATCGCCGAGGGTGGCCTCGAACGCCGGACGGTCGCGCGGCGTGCAGATCAACAGGACGTCCTGAATTCCTGCGAGCATCACCGTGCTCAGTGGATAGTAGATCATCGGCTTGTCGTAGACGGCGAGCAGCTGCTTGCTCACCGCACGCGTCATCGGATAGAGCCGCGTCCCAGCGCCGCCGGCGAGGATGATGGCCTTCACGACGGCACCTGTGGTTCGGTCATGCGGGGCACGATCGTAGCAGAACTCACAGCACGCTTGCGTCGCGACTTGGTATAGATTCCCTCGATGTTCGAGCCGCGAAGACTGCTCATCACCGGAGGCGCTGGCTTCATCGGCAGCAACCTCGCGCGACGCATGCTGGCCGCGGGTGGTGAAGGCGCCGGCCTCGAGAGAGTCGTGGTCCTCGATGCGCTGACCTATGCCGGACACCTCGCGAATCTCGACGGTGTGACGAATGACGCACGCTTCACGTTCGTTCACGGCGACATCTGCGACCGCGCGCTGGTCGAGCGCGTGCTCGCCGAGCACGCCATCGATGCGATCTTTCACCTCGCTGCGGAATCGCACGTGGATCGCAGCATCGAGGCCGCGGATGTGTTCATCCGGACGAACGTCACCGGGACGTTCACGCTCCTCGAAGCCGCTCGCCGCGCATGGGCCGATCGGTTCGCGTCGACGCGGTTCGTGCACGTCTCCACCGACGAGGTCTACGGTGCGCTCGGCGAGACCGGGTGCTTCACCGAGCAAACGGCATACGCCCCCAACTCGCCGTATGCAGCGTCGAAGGCGGCCTCCGATCTGCTCGTGCGCTCGTACTTCAAGACGCACGGCATGCCGGTGGTGATCACGAACTGCTGCAACAACTACGGTCCCTATCAGCTTCCGGAGAAGCTGCTGCCGCTGATGATCTCCAACGCAGTCGAGAGCAAGCCGCTGCCGGTGTACGGGGAGGGCAAGCAGATTCGCGAGTGGCTCCACGTCGACGATCACTGCGCGGGGCTGTGGAGCGCGATGACGCGGGGCGAGCTCGGCGAGAGCTACAACTTCGGCAGCGGCGAGGAGACCTCGAACCTGCGCCTGGTCGAGCTGCTCACCGACATCATCGATGCGGAGATGAAGCGCGAACCGGGTACCTCGCGTGCGCTCATGAAGTTCGTCCCCGACCGCAAGGGCCACGACTTCCGATACGCGATCGATTGCTCGAAGGCGACGCGCGCCCTCGGCTGGCGTGCCTCGAAGACGCTCGCGGTGCAGCTCGCGGAGACGGTGCGCTGGTACCTCGAGAACGCGGCGTGGCGACAGGCGGTGGCGAGCGAGGAGCACGCGCGGTTCCAGATCGCGTACTACGGCGCCACGGCGCGCACGTGATGTTCCGGCGGCATGTCGCGTTGCTCGTCAAGGTGGCGGTCGCCGTGCTGCTGCTCGCGTGGCTGGTGCGCTCGGGCTCGCTCGATTTCGGCGCGCTCTCGATCTTCGTCGAGCACCCCTTGCTGCTGGTCGCGAACCTCGCGATGTTCTTCGGCAGCTTCGTGATCGCGGCGGTCCGATGGCGGCTCCTGCTGCGGATCGCAGGCATCCAGCTGTCATTCGGCCGTGCGGTCCAGCTGACCTTCACGGGAGCGTTCTTCAACGTCGTCGCACCGGGCAACATCGGTGGCGATGTCCTCAAGTCGATCTATGTCGCGCGCGACCTGCCGCCCGCGCAGCGACCGAGCGTGTACCTGATCGCGCTGCTCGATCGGCTCGTCGCGGTGGCCGGCCTCGTCGTCGTCGCCGTCGTGCTCAACGTCGGTACCCGCGTGTTTGCAGGAGACTCGCGGCTCGGCGATCCCACCGCCGCGATCATCGTGCTCGCAGTCGTGACGCTCGTCCTTCCGATCGTCGGGCTCGCCCTCGTGCGCCGGTTCGGGACGCACTTCGAGACAGCCACGCAGAGCTCGTCGCGCATCGCGAAGTTGCTCGGCCGCCTCGTCGCAGCGGCGCGCCTCGTCTCAGAGCGCCCGGGCGTGCTTGTTCTCGGGCTGGGCCTGTCGATCATCATCCAGGTCTGCGGGATCGTCTGGTTCTCTGCGGTCGCGAGCGCGGTGCTCGACCAGCACGTTTCGGTGTCGCAGATGGCGGCGGTGTATCCACTCGGGATGTTGAGTGTCCTGCTGCCGATCTCGTATGCGGGGTTCGGAGTGGGGCATGTGGCGTTCGAGCAGCTGTTTGCCATGGTCGGGCTCAGCGGCGGTGCCAACGTGCTCAACGTGTACTTGATCGGGCAGATCGTGCCGTGCCTGTTCGGCGTGGTTCCCTACCTGCTCCTGAGGCGGGAGGCGAGCCCCCAGATCGAGCCCGCGCTGCTGAGCGAGGCCAATGGCTAGCGCTTCGTGGCTTCGATGACGAACCCGGATGCGATCACGTGCGCGGCGGGATGATGGATCAGGATCTTGTCGAGGTACTTCAGCGGGGACAGCGTCCACATGAGCGGTACGAGCAAGCGATAGAGCCGCTCGCTCCCGAACGAGCCGACCATCGCGAGCCACTCCTGGAGCGTCCACACGAGGCCCGAGGTCGGTCCACCGGCGACGCGCATCGAGGTCTCGTCGAAGCTCTCGAACAGGTGGCGAAGCCCCGGGATCGTGAGGCGGCTGTAGTCGTACGGTGACGCGTGAAACGGCTGCATGAACGGGACGAAACACAGCGCGCGTCCGCCGGGCCGCAGCACGCGAAGCATCTCGGCGACATGCACCGCCGGATCGGGGACGTGCTCGAGCACCGCCTGGCTGACGATGCCGTCGATCGATCCATCGGCGAACGGCAGCTCCGCGAGGTCGCAGACCACGTGCACCGTGTCGTAGGCAAAACCATCGACGCACACTACGCGGTCGTCATAATCGGTGGTCCCGGATCCGAGATCACAGACAAGATCCCGCTCGCTGAACGACGCCAGGAATGGCTTCACGCCGGTATCGCCGTAGACCGGGCCGAGCACCGAGATCGCGAGCGGGTAAAACCGCCCGGCGCGGTGCTTCACCTTTGCCTTCAGCGCATTGAGCCAGTCGTGCTCTTGGGCCTCGGGCGCCAGCGCGCGAAACCGATATGCACCGCCCTCGCGCTGAGCCGGCTTTCCGCAGCGCGGGCACACGAGGTCGCCTGCATCGCCGTCCTCGAGCCCACACTTGCACGTCGGGCACGCGAGCTGCGGGCGGATTCTGTCGAGCAAGTCTTCGCGGCGACCCACGCCAGGCGACTGTAACATGCGCGTGGTTTGATGATAGAGGTACGCGTTGCGATGCCCCGGTACCTCCGGTTCTACCTGCTCGCGTGCACCGCGCTCGCGTTCGGGTACCTGGCAATTCATGCCGGCGAGCCGTTGCGACTGAACGTCGGCGACGCCTGGACCGATGCGTCCATGATGGCGGGCCACCTCACCGCGTTCCGCGTGCTCGCACTCGTATGCTCGGGGCTCGCCGCGTGGCTGATGTTCGACTACGTGCGGAGGATGTGGAGCGATCAGGTTGCGATCATCGCGACCGCGCTGACCGCCACGAGCCTCGTGTGGCTGATGTTCGCGGACAGCCTCGATCGGCGGCCGTTCATGCATGCCGCGTGCTTCCTCGCGTTGTGGGGCGTCGTGCGCGTGCTCGAGACCGGTCTGCGGCGTCACTACATCGCGGTGCTGGTGGGGACGTTCGTCTGCCTCGTCGTTGCGTCCAATGATTGGCTGTTCCTGCCACTCGGTGTGCTGTTCACCGTCTACGTCAAAGGGGGCAACCGATTCGTGCGCGCCAACTGGCGCGTGCTCACCGCGTGTGCCGTTGGAGCGCTGCTCGCGATGCTGTTGCGATCGAGCTTCGCGACGAGTCCGAGCAGCTGGCAGGTGGCCCTCGACGCGCGGGTGTCGAGGACGTTCGGTACGCTGCTGCGACGTTACACGGTGCTGCTGTCGCCGATGCTGTGGATCACGATGGGATGGGCGGTGTGGCGTGCGGTGCGCGCTCGTTCGCTGAAGGCGGCGATCGGAGACGGCACGAGCTGGATGCTCGTCGCTGCGCTGCTGTTCGCGGTTCTGCCCGCCCCGCGCGCCGAGTCGGCGACGCTGCGCACGCAGCTCCTCTTGCCGTTCTACGCGATCGGCTCGGCACTGCTGATCACCTGGCTGTTCGAGGGCGGCCGGCTCCGCCGCACGCTCGCCGCCGTCTGGTGCGTGGCGGCGCCACTCTGTGGATTCGTGCTCATGCTCTCGCATCCGCGCGAGGTGCTCGACCGCGACGATCTCGCCCGAGCGAACGAGTATCTCGCGCAGAACGACCGCAATAGCTTCGTGATGTCCAACCTGCTCGCGAACGGCCCGATCGTCGCGGGCTTTGGTCGCCACGGATGGCCAGCGCTCGACGATCCGGATCCGTCGGGCGCGCGCGCCAGGATGCTCGAGCTGTTCGAGACCACCGGCACCGCCTACGTGCATGCCGTGATCTTCACGACGCCTGGGTCTCGGTTCGTCGAGCGATCGATCACGCAGGTGATCGGTAACCGCACGGCCTCGGTCGATGGCTGGCCGTATCTGGTCCGCCCGAAGGTGAATTACTACATCGAGGCGTATGACGCACGTGTCCGGCGCTCGCTCTACGCCGTCGGTGCGAAGCGCGTCCTCCAACTCGGCAACTTCGATGTCTACCGGATCGATCGTGCGACGACGCTCGAGACGGCAGCGCAGTCGCTACCTGTCGTGGCCCGGCTCGACTTCGCGCGCCTTCCCGCAGCGCAGCACCAGCTGCTCGGCTGGGGCGATCCGGTGATACCCGGCGAATCCCACAACGCGAGCGTTGCCGGTCATGGCCGCTGCCGGAATCCGATCGTGTCCAGCACCACGCCTGTGCCGAACGGGTGCGCGGTGGTGGAGGGCAGGCGCGGGCTCGACATCCTCGACGTCGGTGGAGCCAGCGGCGCGGAGCTCATGGTGCGCGTCGATCAGGTCTGCGATCAGCGGCTCACGTTCACGCTCGCGGCGCCGGCCCGAGTCGACATCGCGTTCAACGACGCCATCGTTCTGACGTGTGGAGATCCGCAGTGGGGTACGGCGTTGGTCTCGGTGCGTGTCTCGCAACATGATGTGCGTCACGGACTGAACGTCATCCGGATCGACGACGTCCAGCCGCACCCGAGGACGATCCGGCCCGAGGTCAAATCCCTGGTGATCGAGCCGATCTGCGAAGCTCCTCGGTGACTCCGTGACGGTCATCGACTAAGTTGGCGAAGAAATGGCAACGTTTGGACCCTGTCTCGCGTGTGGCGGCGAGACCCGACTGGTTGGCCCCAAGAAAGACTGCAGCTACGTGTCATGTCGCGACTGCGACTCGATGCAGATGGATCCTGTCCCGACGGTGGAACAGCTCACCGCGATCTACGCGGACGACTACGTCGACGCAGGCCACCTGCCGGACGATTCCGTCATCGCGAAGATCCATGCCCGCCAGCGGCAGTTCTCGCTGAACCTCGTCAAGAGGTACTGTGCTCCAGGCCCGGTACTCGAGGTCGGGCCCGGCCACGGGCTGTTCATGAACGACCTGAAGCAAGCTGGCATTCGTTCCGTGGGGCTCGAGGCCTCTAAGCAGATGGCGGCGTCGCTGCGTGACCGCGGCTTCGAGGTGATCCAGGGCTACATCGATGACCCTCCGGCGGATACCGAACGGTTTCAGGGCGTGTTCATGAGCAACGTGTTCGAGCACCTTGGCAGTCACGAACGCGCGCTACGATCGCTCGCGTCGATGTTGCGGCCGAACGGCCGGATCATCACGCTGCAGCCGACTGCGTACCTCGGCCAGGTCATCGCTCGAGCCTATCTGACGGTGTTTCCGAACCGGATGGTGCCGGACCTCGGTACCTGGCTGGCGACTCCCTATCACGTGCTGCTGATCTCCCCGCTCGGGATGAAGGCCATGTGCTCGCGAGCCGGACTGCGGCTGGTCGAAGCGCTTCCCGCGCCGACCGAGAACCGAACCGGCATCCTCGAGTGGGTGGGGCGCGCACTCACGGAGGTCAACCGCATCGGCATGCGCCTCACGTGGCGGTGGCCGCTCGTGCCGTCGCACTACTTCGTGCTCGAGAAGGCGTGACCTCGCGGCGACAGCAGCTTCGTCGGGTGGCGGTCGCGCTCGGTGGAGCCACGGCAATGGTCGTGCTGATCGCGGCGCTGTTGCCTCGTGCCTATCTCGTCAACGACGACCCAGGGTTCGCTCTCTACCTGCGGCTCGGTACGTTCACGCCGTGGATGTCACCCGTCCTGAACCAGGGGCTGGTCCAGCTCTACCAGGTCTCGCCCGACGTGCCGTGGTACGGGCTGTATCTCTACGCGCTGATCATCGCGTCGGGCGCGGTGCTGATCCACTCCTGCATCGAGCTCGTCGATCGTCGCCCCGGGTTCGGCCAGATCGCCACGCGGATCGGCGCGATCATGATCGTCGCGAGTCACATCATCCTTGCGATCGGTGTCACCTGGACCACCGTTTCGATCTCCGCACTCGGTACCGCGCTCGTCGCATTCGTCGCGCATCTGCAGAGCTGCCAGGCCACGCGGACTCCGGCCTCGCGGCTCCGCGGGTTGATCTACGGCCTGTTATTCGTCGTGGGATTCGCACTTCGCGAGGCTGCGATCCTGGCGATGGCGGCTGCGCTGCTGCCACTGCTCGGCTGGATCGGCGTCCGGTTCTTGCGGAGCCGTCAGCTTCCACGGCCCACAGCGGTGCTCGCGTTCCTCGCTCCGATCGCGATCCTCGTTGCGATCCAGGACCGCATCCCGCAGGTCCCGGGTGCGGAGTACGAGGAGTTCAACACGGTGCGCGGCCGGATCAGCGATGCCGCCGCGTTTGGCAGCCTCGACAAGCGGGCACCGGAGCTCCTCGAACGCGCAGGCTGGACGCTCGACGAGTATCGCGACTTCTCGAACTGGCTGATGGCCGACGACACCGAGTTCTCGACCGCGAAGGTGCGGCGGCTTGCGGATACCGGTGGCGTCCCGTCCCCGGTGGGCGTGTCAGAGAGCTTTGGGGTCTTGCGCGGCATCGTGGTGCACTCCGGCGCCAGCGTCTGGTTGTTCCTCGCGAGCATCGCCGGCGCGCTGTTGCTCGCATGGCTAGGGATCATCGATCGGCGGCGGGCCGTGTGGTTTAGCCTCGGAAACCTCGCGTTCCTGATGCTCGTGCCGGTAGCGATGGCGATGATGTCGCGGTTTCCGCAACGGATCGCGCTGTCGTTCTACACGGTGGCCGCGTTCGGCATGTTCGTATTCCTCGCCGGCGAGATCGCGAGCTCGCCACCCCGCACCGAGAGTCAGCGTCGCCCGGCGGTCGCCGTGCTCGTGCTGTCCCTGTTCATGCTGATGTGGGCACGCAACCTCGTCGCGTGGACCGATCGGGAATCATGGCCGTACCACACCACGCTCCGAGAGTTCGCGGACCGCGTGCGAGCACGCGACGGGTTCATCATGGTGGCGGTCGGGATCACCGAGATGGATCCGTTGCTCGCGGATCCGCGCGGCTACGACGCGCTGCCGAGTGGTTGGGGGACGTTCACCGCTCCGTGGTTCGAGTACATCCATCGGTTCGGGATCCAGAGCGGGTCCGAGCTCCTGCACCGGATGATCGACAACCCGAACGCGTACGTGGTCGCTACCCCGTACGGCCACGGTACGTTCGAGGAGTGGATCCGGCGCAGGGTTCATAATCCGCTGGTCCGGTTCTCGCTCGTCGATCGTGCAGCGGGAATGCCGGCGGCGATTCGCTCCGAGCTGTACCGGCTGGTCACCACACCGCTCGTGAAAGGCAGTGAGGAGTGGCAGCAGCTCGCCCGCAATGGGGCAGCGCTGTACGACGAGCTTCCAGGCGCGCCCGGCGTGATCGGTGGGAACCTACGATCGTTTCCGTTCGCCGCTCCCTACGAGAACTACGCCTCGATGATCCGTCCTCCGGCGGCCGGGATCGTCGTCACGGCGGCGGAGGATGGGATTCGCGCCACCGTGACGGCGGCCCGCTGCACCGACGCCGGCGCAGCGGGCGGCGAGGCCGGCATTCACATCCCGGTGAACGGTCTACGCGCTGCACGCTTCGACGTCACGCTGATCGACCCCGAGAATATCGTGGGCTTCTACGTCTACGCGCTGACCGAGAGAGGTCGTTCGATGCGCTGGCGCTGGGAGCTGGATTCAGCGGCGCAACAGTTCGGATTTATAGGGACCGTCACGCTCGTTCCCGGGTATCGCGCGCGCCAGCTCGAGCTCGTCGACAGCACGGCCGGCGTGCGCGACATCCGTGACCTGCACGTGGTCATGGCGGTGAAGCCGGGAAGCCATGCGGGCTTCGAGCTCCGTCACGTCGAGATCTCCGAGCCGTAGCGCGGTTCCCGACAGCGCGTCCATCGACCGGTGTGGTCCTCGGCGTCGAGGTAGGCCAGTTCCGGGTAGGCGCGATCGTGCGGTCGCCGTCGAGCATCAAGGCCGCACGGTGGCGGCGACTCGGCCAAGGCCGAGCTGGACGATGATCGCCACCGAGCGCAGCGCCTCGGTCTTGTTCAGCTTCGAGCGGCCCGCGCGGCGGTCCTCGAACAGGATCGGCGTCTCACCGAAGCTGCAACCGACCTGCTTGCAGAGGAACAGGATCTCCTCCATGAACGAGTAGCCGCGCGAACGAACATGGTCGAAGTCGATGTGCGCCAGCTTGGCCACGCGATAGCAGCGGAAGCTGCCGCTGTTGTCCCGGGTATGGAGACCGAGGAATACGCGCGCGAGGCTGTTGATGCCGAACGACATCGCCTTGCGACGCAGCCCGAACTCGCCCTCGACACCGCCGCCGGGGATGTATCGCGAGCCGATCATCACGTCGTTCTCCTGCATGCCCGCGAGCAGCGCCGGGATGAACCGCGGCGGGTGGCTGAAGTCGGCATCGAGGTTCAGGTAGTAGTCGTAGCCATGCTCGACCGCGTGCCTCATCGCGTGGACGATCGCGCTGCCAAGGCCCTGCTTGCCGGCGCGGTGGACCACGGTGACGTCGGCAAGCTCTGCCGCGAGCTCGTCGGCGATCGCACCCGTTCCATCCGGCGAGTTGTCGTCGATCAGCAAGATCGCGGCGTGCGGCGTGTGCTCGCGGATCGCGTGAACCAGCGGCCGAACATTCTCGGCCTCGTTGTACATCGCGAGCGAGACGACGAGGCGTGGAGTCACCGCAGCGACCTATACCCCGGTCGCGAGCGCGGAACAACACGTGGTATCTAGCGGAGGAGTCATGGCGCGCGTGCTTGTCACCGGTGTCGCAGGGCAGATCGGATCGTTCCTTGCGGAGAGACTGGTGGCCGGTGGTCACGCCGTCATCGGCGTCGATGGTCCGGCGAGCCGGCAACTTGCCGGTGTGGAGCACCGCCCCGGACCGCTCGACACCGACGGTGTGAACGCGCTGCTCGATGCGTGCGGCGCACTCGATGCGATCGTGCACCTCGCCGGCAAGACGAGTGTTGGCGAGTCGTGGCAGGCGCCGATGGAGACGTTCGATGCGAATGCGCGGACCACCGCAGCGCTCGCCTTCGCGGCCGTTGTGCGGGGCATCACGCTGGTCAACGCGAGCAGCGCCGAGATCTTCGGCCACAGCGCGGAGCCCATGCAGACCGAGGCCACTCCCATCGCACCAGTGTCTCCGTATGGCGTAGCGAAGGCAGCGGCCCACGGCGTCGTGAAGCTCACGCGCGACGAGATGGGCGCACGCGCGACGAACCTCGTGTTCTATCTCGGCGAGTCCGTACGGCGAGCCGAGACGTTCGTGTTCCGCAAGATCACGCGAGGGCTCGCGCGGGTGAAGCTCGGTACCGCGGACCACATCACGCTCGGCAATACCGCCGCAATCCGTGACTTCTGTCACGCCGACGATCTCTCGCGCGCTGCGGAGATGTTCGCGCTCGGCGGACCGCCGGGGGATTACGTTGTGGCCTCGGGCGAAGCTCACGCGATCGCCGACATCGCCACCACGTGCTGCGATATCCTCGATCTAGATCCGAAAGTGGTGCTGCGCACGGACCCGTCGCTTTTCCGCCGCGCCGACCTTGCACGTCTGGTGGGGGACGCGTCCAAGCTGCGCTCGCTCGGCTGGGCGCCGACGATGGCGTTTCGCGAGCTCGTGCGGAGCATCACCGAGCACGATCTCGCCGAGGCGCGAGGGGAGGACAGTCGATGAAGCGTGCACTGATCACCGGGATCTCCGGCCAGGACGGGTCGTACCTGGCGGAGCTGCTCGTCGCGAAGGGCTATGAGGTCCACGGGCTCGTGCGCAGATCGAGCACGTTCAATACCGGTCGCATCGATCACCTCCGCGACCAGTTAAAGCTCCACTACGGCGATCTGGTGGACTCCACGTCCCTTCACACCGTGGTCCGTTCGGTGCAGCCCGACGAGGTCTACAACCTCGCGGCGCAGAGCCACGTCCGCGTCAGCTTCGAGATGCCGGAGTACACCTGCGATGTCACCGGCGCGGGTGTCGGGCGCCTGCTCGAAGCGATCCGGCTGTCGGGTACGTCGACGCGGTTCTATCAGGCATCCTCGTCAGAGCTCTACGGCAAGGTTGCCGAGGTCCCGCAGACCGAGACCACGCCGTTCCATCCGCGCAGCCCCTATGCCGCCGCCAAGGCCTACGCGTTCTACCTGACCCAGAACTACCGCGAAGCGTACGGGATGTTCGCGTGCAACGGCCTGCTGTTCAATCACGAGAGCCCGCGCCGCGGCGAGAACTTCGTCACGCGCAAGATCACGCGCTCGGTCGGGCGGATCGTCGCCGGCACCGAGAAGCGGCTCGCGCTCGGAAACCTCGACGCGAAGCGCGACTGGGGCTTCGCCGGCGACTACGTGCTCGCGATGTGGCAGATGCTGCAACAGGACACGCCGCAGGACTACGTCATCGCGACCGGTGAGACCCACAGCGTGAAGGACTTCCTCGCGCTCGCGTTCGGCCGCGTCAACCTCGACTGGAAGGACTTCGTCGACCTCGATCCGCGCCAGATCCGCCCGTCCGAGGTCGATCTGCTGCTCGGCGATGCATCCAAGGCGAAGCAGGAGCTCGGCTGGCAGCCAACCGTGAGCTTCGCGCAGCTGGTGGCGATGATGGTGGACAGCGACCTCGAGCTGGCCCGGCGCGAGGCGCATTTCCTCTCCCGGTGATCCGGACGATTGGCGGTATCCTGTCGAGGTGTCGAGCGTGACGCCCACCGCCTGTCTGATCGCGCTCGCGATGGTGACCGCGTGCGGAGACAACCTCGATGGTCCGCAGCCGCGTCCGCAAGGCCACATCGAGATGCGAGTCGACGGGAAACCCGGGAAGCCGCGCGTCCTCGTGTACACGTTCGAGAACATGTGGCGACATCCATCGAACCTCGATTGCCGCGCCGCGATCGTAAACATGAACGCGACCCGCGGGTTCGCGGTCGAGACCACGAACGATCCACTCGCGATCAACGCCACGAACCTCGCCGAGATCGATGTCATCGTGTTCTCGATCACGAGCGGCGATGGGCTCGACGCACTCGGCCGCGCTGACCTCGAGGCCTGGATCCGTGCAGGTGGCGGCGTGGTCGGGTTCCATTCCGCGAGCAGCACGGAGGTCACCTGGCCGTTCTTCACCGACGAGGTGATCGGCACGCGGTTCGCCACGCACGCCAACGGCTTATTCAAGGCGACCGTGAAGCTCGCGCCCCATCCGATCACAGCCGGCCTGCCGGATCTCGTGCTCACCGACGAGTGGTACATGTTCACGCAGCGACCCGAGACGATCGACGGCGCACAGGTGTTGATGACGATCGACGAGGACACGCTGCCCGCGGAGTACCCCGCCATGTACAAGCAGGGCACCCACGGCATCGGATGGGTCCGCGCGGTCGACGCCGGCCGCATGTTCTACGCCGGCTACGGTCACGCTCCGGCGAGCTGGTACGATCCGCTCGTGCTCGAGACCACCGCGAGGGCGATCGAGTGGGCCGCGCACCAGCGCTGATCGTGCTGGGGCTTGCCGCGTGTGATGGCTCGGCGCCTGCGCCAGACGCCGCACCGGATGCCGATCGGGTCAGCTTCCCGTTTACCGGAACGTACCTTGACTGGGACTCCACCGCCGCCTCGCCGTGTCCGATCGCCGAGGCGCGTTGGACCGCGCACGCTGACAACGCGCGGGTCGCCGACACCGACGACGAGGGCAGGTTCACGATCTCGCTCGCCTCGTACACTCCGCTCCTCGATGTCCAGCCGCCGGCGATGCCGTCGGCATGCGCGAACGGCAGCTATGCGATCCACGGCATTGCGATCGCACCACCCGCGGTAGTCCTCGGCGGCGGCGTGTTCACCGCGCGCTCGTTGACCATGACGCGAGCGACCTCGTTCTATGCCGGGTTCGGTTCCGCGTTCGATGCCACGCGGGCGAATCTGCTGATCCACGTCAACGGCGCGCCGCGCGATCTCTCGATCTCGTCCGCACACGGTCCCGCGCAGATGTTCTCCGGGAGTTCGTGGTCGGCCGGCGCTACCGGGGGGGATGTCCTGTTCCCGAACATCGATCTCGGCGGGCTCGAGACCACGACGGTGACGGTGGCCGGCGGCAATGCACTCGGCCTGGGGTCTGTACCGCTCGCTGCCGGCACGATCACGTACATGGCTGTGATCCTGCGCTGAACCGAGCGTACTGGATTGGCGAGACGCGTCCACTCTCGAAGCGGGCTGCGTTGACAGCTCGCACATGACAGCAGAGTCAGAGTTGTTGCCATACCGATTCTGACAATCGATGTTCCAGGGTCCGAGACGGTTGCTCTCGTTGGAGTGCTCCTCGTACGGTGAACGACGTCATGGGTAGAGGGTTGGTGTCGTGATCGGAATCACTCGAACCAGGTCGCGCCGAGCTGCGCCGCTGATCCTCGTCGGGGTGCTGCCCGCACTGCTGCTCTCGCTCGGCGTGGCGCGCTTCATTCTCAATCACTTCTTCGTTCGCGCGCCGTACCTGCTCGACTCCGGCCTGCTCTCGGGCATCGCGTATCGCTCGGGGCCGCTGCTCGCTCCACCCGGCATCGCCTGCGACTACGCGACCTCGTTCTATCAAGTGTATTTCTCGCCGATCATCTCGGTGTTCTCCGGCTTGAGCTATCTCGTGCCGGTCGGGCGGATCGAGTGGTTCGCGTTCGTCCAGGCCTGCATCTACTTCCCGATCGGCCTCGCGGTGTATTCGTTCGCGTCGCGCATCGGACCGGCCATCGCGCCGCGCCGCCTCCCGGTCACGATGCTGGCCGCATTCGCGTTCACGTTCAGCGGTCTCGTATTATGGATGATCGGCTACCCGCACTACGAAGCAGCAACGCCCGGTTTGATCTGCGGACTACTTGCGGCCGTGGTGACCGATCGACCACGGCTCGCGTGGTTGTTTTTGGTGCTCGCGGTCTCGGTCCGGCAGGACGGTGGTCTTCACGTCGCGCTCGCGCTCGCCCCGCTCGCGTACCTCAAGTGGCGCGGAGTCGAGATGGCGCCGAGCATGCGAAGGATCCTCGTCCTCATCGGCGCCGGCTTCGGGGCGACGACCCTGGCATTCCTCTGCCAGAAGGTGTTCTTCACTCCCGTCGATCGGCTACGCGTGGTGTACCTGGGGAGCCCCGCCTACGCGCACCTCACCGTGGGCCTGATCGCGCAGCGAGCGCGCGACTTCCTCGACTCGTGCCAGGTCATCTACTACCCGTTCCTTGCGACGGTGCTGCTGGCGATCGTTCGACGCGACGCGCGCTACCTGCTCGGCTGGGCCGTGACGGTGCCGTGGTTCTTGTTCAACTTCACGGCCTACGACGGCGCGAAGAGCATGTTCATCGCATACTCGCTGGCACCGTTTCTGGTCAGCGTGTTCTGGGTCTACGTGTACGGCGCCCGGCTGGCCGCGGCGAACCGGCGGCTGCGCCCCATCACACTCGACGGCGTGTTTGCCTTGATCTGCCTGTCCTCGACGCTCGGTCAATACCAAGGCATGCCGTCTCCGATGCGATTGACGGTGCGAGACATGGCGCTCTCGCATGACATGAATCGCAGCGCAGTTCACGACTTCGTCGAGGTGCTGCATACCCATCGCGCCGAGCTCGGTCAGCTGTACGTCGACTCTGCGGTTGCCGCGATCGCCCTCGAGTGGCTCGATCTACACAATAGCTGGCGTCCCGACCCGTCTCCCCCGCCCGACACGATCGTATTTCATGACTGGCTGAGCGGCGACGATCGGGTCTTGCTGCGTGATCTGGTCGCACACCGGCTCGATGAGTGCGTCCACGTGCTGGAGACCCGGATCTTGATGTGTTCGCGCGAACCTCTGCCAGCGTTGATCTTCGGCGGGCTCGCGATCGAGAGACTCCCGGCGGTGTTCGCCTTCACTCGGGTTCACCGCCTCGGTGTCGACGTCGGTCCGCGCGGCATCACGCTGCACGCCGGCGCGAGCCTCGGTGGCCAGCTCGGCACGCTTTCGAACGGTACCTACGAGCTCTACTTGCGGGTGGAGCTTGATCCCGCATCCATCGCAGGAGGTATGGAGCTCGCCCAGGTCGAGATCCTTCCCGGCGCGTCCGCCTCGGTGGTCGCCGCACTGCCCGCTCGATCACGCGAGATCACGGTGCAGTTCTCTGTCGGTGATGACCAGCCGGTGAGCTACGTGCTGACCTCACGCGCGCCGTTCGCGCTCACGATCACGGACGCTCGGCTACGCCGGGCGCGGGGCGTCGCAGACCACTGAGCCGTGCCGCCAGGATGGGCCACGGCTCGAACGCGAGCACCGTGGTGCAACCCGCGGCGCGGCCCGCCTCGAGATCGGAGGGTTTGTCGCCGATCATCGCCGAGGCTGCGAGATCGATCCCGAGGTCAGCGGCTGCATCGAGCAGCAGCCCTGGTGCGGGCTTCCGGCAACGGCAGCCGCCGGCATCCGGCCCGTGCGGGCAATAGTAGGCGCCGGCGAACGTCACGCCACCCTCGGCAAACACCTCGACCACGCGTGCGTGCACCGCTGCCGCCTGGGCCTCGGTGATCAGGCCGCGCGCGATGCCGGACTGGTTCGAGATGATCACGAGCTTCCACGTGTGTTGGAGCTCGCGCAGCGCTTCGATGGCGCCGGGCAGCGGGTCCACGAGCGCCGGGTCACGCGGATAGCCGACGTCGGTGATCAGCGTGCCGTCGCGGTCGAGGAACAACGCGCGCGTCACTTGCGAAGCTTGTCGAGCGTGCTGGTCGTCGAACGATCGGCGACCAGAGGCACGAGCTCGACGCGACCGCCGTAGGCTTCGACCAACGAACGCTCCGGGATCGGCTTGTTCGCGTAGTCGGCTCCCTTCACGTGGACGTCGGGCTTCACCGCGGCGAGCACGCGCTCCGGGGTGGCATCTCCGAACACCACGATCGCGTCGACGATCTCGAGCGCTGCCAGCAGCGCCACCCGCTCCGCGCACGGGAAGATCGGCCGGTCGGGCCCCTTGTTCGCGCGTACCGAGGCGTCATCGTTGACACCGACGATCAGGACGTCACCGAACGCCCGTGCGGCGCGGAGCGACTCGAGGTGCCCGATGTGGAACACGTCGAACACGCCGTTGGTCCAGACCACGCTGCGCTTGCGTGCGCGCTGCGCCTCGCGCCAGGTGACGAGCTGCGCCAGCGTGAGCTCCTTCGCCGGCGCGTGTCCATTGCCGACGATGATCTCGGGGGACGGCGCGAACGCCTCGTCGATCACCTCGCAGAGCAGATGGCCGATGACGATGTGACACTCCTGAACCCGCGCGGTGATGCTGGAGGGAACCGCCACTCCGGCATCGCACGACGCGACGAACGCAGCGCCCTTGGCACCGGTCAGCGCGATGACCTTCATGCCGCGCTTCCGAGCCACCTCGACGGCAGCGACGACGTTCTTCGACGTGCCGCTCGTGGTGATCGCGATCAAGATGTCGCCTTCGTTGCCGAGCGCCTCGACCTGGCGCGAGAACACGTGCTCGTAGCCGTAGTCATTCGCGATCGCAGTCAGTGCCGAGGTGTCGGTGGTGAGTGCGATGGCGGCCAGCGGGCGGCGCTCGACGACGAAGCGACCGACCAGCTCGGCGGCGATGTGCTGCGCATCGGCGGCGCTGCCCCCATTGCCACAGAGCAGGACCTTCTTGCCGGCCAGCACGGCATCGCGCATCAGCTCGGCTGCGTACGCGATCGGGGCCGGATCGAGTGCGAGCTTCACGCGCGTGCTGTCGGACAGCGCGAGACGAACGAGCCGCTCGGTGGTCATCGACCGACCTCGCTCAGCGCCGGTCGCATCGCGAGGAGCTCGCGCGCCTCGTGCATCACGGTCTCGAGCGGCACCGTGCAGGCGGCGGCGTTGCCGATCTCGCTCATCGGCTTGCCGACCGCGACGTCCTTGCCGTTGTAGACGCTGAACAGCGGGATCGAGTAGAGCGCCGGGGCCACCGAGCGCACGCGCGAGCCGATCGGCGCGAACAAGGTCGGCGTATCGGCGAAGAACAGACCGATCGTGGGTGCATCGACGAGGCAAGCCAGGTGCATCGGACCCGAGTCGTTGGAGACGACCAGCTTGGACTCCGCGAACACAACGAGCAGCTCGCGCAGCGAGACGTCACCGGCGATCACGTGGGCGCGGGGCGTCTTGCACAGCTCGGCGACGCTCTGCACGTAGGTACGCTCGTTCGGTGCGCCGATGAACAGGACGCGCGCACCCGGCGTGTGGGCCACGAGCTCGTCGGCGAGCGCGGCATAGCGCTCCTTGGGCCACTTGCGCGCTTCTGGCGCGAGGTCGGGCGACGTGTTCGCATTGATCACGAACAGTGGATCACCAGGGCGGATGCCGTGCACCGCGAGTTTGTTGCGCAACGCCGCGCGCTCGATCTCGCTGATCGCGATCCGCGGGTACTTGTACTTCGCCGAGAACTCGTTGAACCCGGTGTAATAGTGGTCGCCGGTCACACACAGGTAGACGAGGGAGAGAAAGATATCGCTCGTGTGGAAGTACGAGTTGTAGAACCCGGCGATGTCGAGCAGCTCCTTGCGCCAGCTCTCCGACGTCAGGTAGAAGCCGGCCTTCTGCGGGATGCCGGCGAGGCTGCCGAGCACGAGCGGGAACTTCGCGAAGAACTCGAGATCGAGCACGAGGTCGCACTTCGCGTTGCGGAGCGTGCGTGCGGTGGCGAGGGTGGACTTGACGAACGCCTGCGGCGTGGACGGATCGACGTAGTGGTTGTGATCCGTCATCCCGAGAATATCGAGGATCGCCT
>JAYUVX010000281.1:0-4305 GCA_043753855.1 Myxococcales bacterium
CCCCGCCACACCAAGCGTCTCCTGGCGGCGCTGCAGAAGAACCTCGAGCGCTACGAGGAACGGTTCGGTGCGATCGAGACCAGCGCGGACGACGAGCCGGTCTTTCACTAAATTCAGTCGCGTCAGGCAACGGCTGCGTCGCAGATCTCGACCGTCGCTCGATCGAGGTCGAGGATCGCGCGCGCACCGAACGGTAGCGCCTCGTTGAGCGCGCCGTGGCCGAACGGGGCACCGATCGCGAGTGGGATGCCGCGCAGTCGCTCGACGATCACCGAGAACGCGAGCCGCGCTGGGTCGTGCTCGCCGCTCGACGGACTCTGATCCTCGCAGCGCGTGAGGTCCCCGACGATCACGCCGGCGACCTTCGCGATCGCACCGGTCAGCCGCAGCTGGGTGAGATAGCGATCGATCTCGTAGGGCCGCTCGCCGACCTCCTCGAGTGCGAGCAGCGCACCCGCGAGCGGAAGTTGCCACGGCGTGCCGACCAGCATCGACGCCATCGTCAGGTTCGCAGCGAACAGCGGCCCGCGGTGCTCGCCGGTACCGTGCGCGGTGAGCGTCCACGGCCGCACCCCGGGAGGCCGCGGATTGCTCAGCATGTCGATCAGATGGGCGATGTGGTCCTCGGGGAGATCGTCGAGCTGCACGACCAGCGGGCCGTGGATGCCGCGGACACCGGCGGCGACGTACGCCCACGCCAGCAGCGCGGTGGCATCGGAGAACCCGACGATTGGCTTGGGATCCGCGCGCAGCAGCTCCGGATCGAGCTGATCGAGGATCCGCATCAGGCCGTAGCCGCCGCGCGCCAGGATGATCGCGCGGATGTCGGGATTCGCGATCATCGCGGACAGCTCCGAGGCGCGCTGCTCGTCGGACGCAGCGAGGTAGCTGAACACGTTCGCGGGCCTTTGCATCGTCAACGTCGGTGCGAGCTCGATCCGGAACGCGTCACCCAGGCGCGCCAGCCCGCGACGGAACCGCAGTGCGTTGACCGGACCTGCCGGCGCGCAGATGCCGACGGTCTGACCTCGCTCGATCCGCGGCGGGATGATCGCGGTCACCGCTTCTTGCGCTTCTTCTTGCCCGGGCCTTGGTTGCCGCCGGACTTCTTGTCGTCACCGTTGCCGTTGCCGTCGACGACGCCCGAGTCCTCGTCGACCACCGGGAACGACCCGCTCGAGCTCAGGTCGAGGCCGAGTGCGGCAGGATCGACCGCGTCCATCATCATCGTCAGCTTGCCGTCGTCGATGACCTCGTATTCCCCCGTGGTGCGCACCAGCGGCTCGATCTCGCCGCTCTTGCGGGTCAGCTGCTCGAGCAGCTCCTGATCGGCCGCCGGCATCATCATGGTCTGCTTGGAGTCGGGGATCAGCGGGGTGACGTTCGCGATCGCAGGCGGGTACTGCGCCGGGGCGGGGGCCGGGACGGGCTCGGGCGTCGTGTGCGTGCGCGGGCGGACGGTGACCTTCGACGGCGTGCGCGCCCCGGCCGGAGCAGCGACCTCATCCGGAAACGTGACGCGCGCGCGCCACCACGACTCGCTCGGTTCGCCAGCGAGCCTCGGCGCCACCGTCATCCCGGGCGTTCGATCGGACCCGCCGACCTGCTCGTGGATCGAAGTCACCGTCGCCTCCAGCGTGAGGCCCTCGTCGGTCGCGATCGAGATCGCGGTGCCCACCGGCATCGGCGCCGGCGTCTCGAGGTAGCCGGTGCTCGGGCGAACCTGTGACAGCTTCACACGCCGCCCGAGCGACAGCCCGCGATAGCTGAGGTCCACGAAGCTCTCGATCATCGGGCCCTCCGCTCTACACCGGACATCTTCATCGCGGCCGACGGTACAACGGCCGCGTGCTTAGTGCGAGACTCCGCGCGTGGGCCTGCTCGACCGACTTCGCCAGCTTCGCCCGAGCGAGCCGGTGCCCGACGACGACCTCGATGGCCGCACCAAGGCGCTCGTCGTTCAGAGCAACGAGTTCGGCTACGACTCGTTCGGGCTGTCGCGCGAGTCGGTGAAGGGCGCAGTACGCGTCGCGCGCTGGCTGTACCGCCACTACTTCCGCGCCACCGCGTTCGGCATCGAGAACATCCCGGCGACCGGGCGCGTGCTGTTCGTCTCGAATCACTCGGGCCAGCTGCCGTTCGATGGCGTGGTGATCGGTGCCGCCACGTTCCTCGAACCGCCGCAGCCGCGCCTGGTCCGCTCGATGGTCGAGTACTTCGTGCCGACCGTGCCCTTCGCGTCGTATCTGTTCGCGCGCTGGGGGCAGATCACCGGGACGCCGGAGAACTGCCGCCGCCTGCTCGCCGCCGAGGAGTGCGTGCTGGTGTTCCCCGAGGGTGCGCGCGGGATCTCGAAGGACTTCTCGAAGCGCTACCAGCTCGCCGAGTTCGGCAAGGGCTTCATGCGGCTCGCGCTCGAGATGCAGGCCCCGATCATCCCGATCGCGGTGATCGGGGCCGAAGAACAGGCGCCGGCGATGAACGTGAAGTCGATCGCGAAGCTGCTCGGGATGCCGTCGTTCCCCATCGTCCCCTACCCACCGTTCGTGCCGCTCCTGCCGCTGCCGGTCAAGTACCGGCTGTACTTCGGCGAGCCGATGACGTTCCACGGCGACCCTGACGACGACGATGACGTGCTCGACGAACAGGTGAAGACAGTCAAGAACCGGATCCAGTCGATGATCCAGCAGGGGCTACGTGAGCGAGCACACGTCTTCTGGTGAAGGCTTCGGCGGGCCGACCTTGCGCACGCTCCCGCGGCTGCGCAAGGTGGTCATCACCGGCATCTCCGGCCGGTTGGGCCGGATCGTCGCGCGCCGGCTGC
The DNA here is from genome assembly GCA_043753855.1 of Myxococcales bacterium. Classification (GTDB taxonomy): domain Bacteria; phylum Myxococcota_A; class Polyangia; order Haliangiales; family Haliangiaceae; genus JABFXX01. Next base: position 2,825 of record JAYUVX010000281.1, read on the forward strand.
ACCACGAGCTCGAGTGGCAGATCGTCGGGCTCGATCGCCGGCCGATGCCGGGCCGACCGAAGGACATCGAGCATCACCAGGTCGATCTCCGGAGCAAGAAGGCACGCGATATCTTCCGTGCCGGCGATGTCGACGCGCTGATCCATCTCGGCGTGATGCACGATCCGCGTGCGCGGCCCGCCGAGCTCTACTCGTGGAACATCGCCGGCACCACGAAGCTGCTCGAGTACTGCCAGGCCTACAAGGTTCCCAAGGTGGTGCTGCTATCGAGCGCCAACGTCTACGGGCCGCGCCCCGACAACCCCCAGTTCCTGACCGAGGACGCACCGCTGCTCGCGGCCCAGCGATTTCCCCAGATGCGCGATCTGGTCGAGATCGATCACCTGGTATCGACGTTCCTGTGGCGCGCAGCCGAGATCGAGACCGTGATCCTGCGAGCGGTACATATCCTCGGCCCGGTCCATAACGCGCCGTCGAACTACCTCCGGATCGAGCGCCCGCCCGTGTTGCTCGGCTTCGATCCGATGGTGCAGCTGATCCACTACCAGGACATCGCCGAGTCGATCGCCTGTGCGCTCGAGCCGAACCGGCGCGGGATCTACAACATCGTCGGCCCGGGAGAGGTCCCGCTGTCTGCCGTCCACCGGGAGCTGGCACGCGAGCCGGTGCCGATTCCGCATCCGTTCGCGAGGCCGATCCTCTCGCTCGCGTTCCGGCTGGGGATCTCGAGCTTTCCGGTGGCCGAGCTCGATTTCATCCGCTACGTCTGCATGGTCGATGGGAGACGCGCCACAGCGGAGCTTGGATTTCGTCCGCGCTACGGGCTGCGCGACACCATCCACGCCGTGGATGAGCCGGCCTGAGATGGCCGCGAGCAGCGAATTTGCCGGCGCCTGCCGTGGCGCTGCGATACAGGGACTGTGGCCGGGTGTTCACACCCGGCGGGAGCGACCACGGGTAGCCGACGTCTCAGGACGTGGTGAGATCGCACACGGTGTTCGCCCCATGGCCTGTCAGAGCGTCTGGGGTGGCGATTTCCCGGGCATTTTTGTCCGAGTTTCGTCGCCGACTCCCAGCAGACCGACCTGGCGTGTCCAGACGTTCGAGGATTGTCGGGCAGTTCGATCCCGCTGACACGATGGCACGACCGATGCTTCAAGCTGACACTACCGCACGCCTCTCAAAGGACTCCGACACCATGAAGCACCTGTTCTCCCCCACCCGCATCGTTCACAGCGTCCTGATGATGGCGACGCTCTTCACCCTAGGCGGCTGCGAGCTGTACTTCGGCGGCCATGACGGGGACAGGGGTGGTGACCGCTCGAGCTACTGCGCGAACGACGGGTACTACACCTGTAAGGGCGACAAGTGTGACTGGGCGGGCCCGCGGTGTCCCGACGACCCGAACTACACCTGCGAGACCAACAAGGACTGTGCCGCGGGTTGCTACTGCGCCAAGGGCGTCTGTGAAGAGGCCGGGT
>JAYUVX010000282.1:0-12931 GCA_043753855.1 Myxococcales bacterium
TCTCGCGCGACCAGATCAGGTTCACCGGCCGCTTCACGCGCTTCGCGATCGCCGCCGCCTGCGCGCAGACATCGGGGCCCGCGCGTCGCCCGAAGCCACCGCCCGACAGCGTGGTGTTGACGACCACGTTGTCGGCCTCGCCGCCGATCGCGTGAGCGACGAACGCCTGCACCAGCGTGGGGCTCTGGGTCGGTGCCCACACCTCGGCCTTGCCACCGGTGACCGAGACCGTGCAGTTCTGCGGCTCCAGCGGCGCATGCGCGAGGTACGGTGCCTCGTAGATCGCGGAGACCTTGGTCGCGGCATTGCCGAGCGCCTTGCCCGCGTTGCCCGACTCGCGCGTCGCGATGCCGTCCTCGTCGTCGTAGTCGCGCATCGCGGCGCGCAGCTTCTCGGTATCGAGCCCGACGGTGGCGCCCTGCTTCCAGGTCACCGAGACCTCACGTGCTGCGGCGATCGCCTGCCAGTAGTTCTCCGCGACCACGGCAACGCCGGCCTTGATCGCGAAGATGTCGATCACGCCCGGTCGCTTGCGCGCGGCATCGGCGCTGATCACGTCGGGTCGCGCGCCATACGTCGGCCCGTGGATCATCGTCGCGTGGACCATCCCCGGCACCTTCACGTCGATGCCGTAGACCGCGCAGTCATCGACCTTCGCGCGCCCATCGACGCGGCGGTTGGTCTTGCCGATCAGCGTGAACTCCTTGACTGGCTTGAGCTTCGGCTTGCCCGGCACGGCCTGGTGCGCCGCGAACTTCGTGAGCTCGCCGTAGCCCGCCTCGCGCTTGCTGACGACGTGGAGCATGCGGTCGCCGGCCACCGTGCACTCGCTCGCCGGAACGTTCCAGGTCGCAGCGGCCGCCGCCACCAGCATCTCGCGCGCGGACGCGGCCGCGTGGCGCAGGATCTGGAAGCCCTCCTTGGTGCTCGTGGAGCCGCCGGTGATCTGCACGTTGAAGCTGACGCGCATCGCGGGATCCGCGCCGGCGAACGTGAAGTCCACCTGATCGAGCGGAACGCCCAGCTCCTCGGCGACCAGCGTGGTGTACCCGGTCGAGACGCCCTGCCCGATCTCGGCCTTGTTGACGATCAGTGCGATCCGCCCGTCGGGCTTCACGGTGATGTAGAGGTTCGCCGCGAGCTCCCCGGTCTGGTCTGCATGGCGGATCCGCGCGGCGCCCTTGCTGCCGCAGCCTAGCGTGACGGCGAGCGACAGTGCACCGGCGCCCTGCAGGAACCCGCGCCTCGACAGGTCCATCACCTTGGACCGTCCTTGCTGCGCTCGAGCGCTGCGGCCGCGCGATGCACGGCCTTGCGGATCCGTGGGTAGGTTCCGCATCGGCACAAATTCGCGGACATCGCGTCGTCGATCTCCGTGTCGGTGGGCTTCGGCTTGACCTTCAGCAGCGCGACGCACGTCATGATCTGCCCGGCCTGACAGTAGCCGCACTGCGGCACGTTCTCCTCCACCCACGCTTGCTGCACCGGGTGCAGCGCTGTGTCGGACGCGAGCCCCTCGATCGTCAGGATCGGCTTGTCCGCAACAGCACCGACGGCGGTCACGCACGAGCGCTTCGGCAGGCCATCAACATGCACCGTGCACGCGCCGCAGAGCGCCTTGCCGCAGCCGAACTTGGTGCCGGTGAGCCCCACCTCCTCGCGCAGCACCCACAGCAGCGGCGTCTCGGGTGGGACCGAGTCCTCGGCGGTCTTTCCGTTCACGTTGAGCTTCATCTCAGTGACCTCCGGAGGTGAGAAGCGGGAGCTTGAACATCGCGCCGACCTGCAGCACGTGATCGTCGGTCATCGCATCGAAGTACGCATAGCGAACGTAGATGCCAACCATTCCGAGGCTGACGTTGACGCGCCCCGTGACGCCGACCTGCCGCTCTCCATCGGAGAACCGCAGCGCGCCGCCGCCATCGATGCCGTACCCGGTGTGCCCCAGCTCGAGCCCGCCGGTGACGTAGGTGCCATTCGCGCCCCAGTCGTAATACGCATCGCTGTAGACGCCCACGTAGTTGCCCTTGCGCAGCCGCGCGAGGCTGAGCTCGCCGCCGACATACGCACCATAATCGGCGAGCGCAACGGTACCGCCGGTGGTCACGCCGCTGAGCAGGAACCACGCGGGCTGCGACCCGATGGTGAACGCGTCCTCGGCGGCGGCAGGCCGCGCTGCGAGCAGGAACGCGACCACCAGTCCACCAACGATCTGCTTGTGCGCGACCGACACATTGACAAATGTACGCTATTTCGTCAACTCGTTCTGAGGTAAGCTCGGGAGTGATGAAGCCCAGCGACGTACAGCGCGACGCGGAACGCCGGCGCGCGATCCTCGATGCCGCTCTCGCGTGCTTCCTGCAGTTCGGCTTCGCGAAGACCTCGCTTGATGACATCGCCAGGCGAGCGAACCTGTCCCGGCCACTGCTGTACAAGAAGTACAAGAACAAGGAAGACATCTTCGGCGCCGTCTACGACGACGTCTTCGACCGGCGGTATCCGCTCGCCGCGCAGGTGATGGCAGCGCGCGGCAGCAAGCGAGACAAGCTACTGAAGATCTACGAGCTCGTGGTCGTGGCTACCTGGGCGTTGATCATAGCTTCGCCGACGGCGGCGGAGTTCTACGAGGCGTGCTCGCGCGTGATCCCGGAGATCGCCGCGAAACACGAACGCACACTGTTCGAGCTGACCGACCGAATCCTCGGTGACAAGGAGATCACGCTGGTGTTCATGCTCGCTGTCGAAGGCCTGATGACCGACGTGCCCTCCACCAGCGTGTTGCGCAAGCGGCTGACCGTGCTGGTCGATCGATTCACTCCCAGCTCTCGGTGAGGATCGTCGCCCAGATTCCGGTCTCGGCCTCGGCACGCTCGATCACCACGTAGAACTTGCCGACCTTCCGCAGCTGCGACGTGCTCTTGCCCGTCCATGCCCAGGCATTACCGACCTTCTTGGTCGCGTACGTGCCCTTCAGCGCCCTGACGTACGACGCGAGCTCCGCGGGGAGCTTCGCGACCTTCGCCTTGTCCTTGAACACACTCGTCGCGGCGAACACGGCCTCGCCCACCGTCGTCACCTCGGCCTCGTTCCCCGGCTTGACGTCGGTGAGCTTCACCTTGCCACCCTCATCGATCGCCAGCGCGACGAACGTGACCTTCTGTGACAGCGCCTCGGCGATATCCTTGCCCTCCTCGATCTCGATCGTCATCCCGACCAGCGACTTCGTGGGGAGCGAGCCCGCGGCGCCCTTGCTCCAGTCCGCCGCGATGCACCACGGGCGCCACGGCGAGGCTTTGTCGGTGCACTTCGCGCCCGCGGCGAGCCGCGTCAGACCGGTCTTGACCGGGTCCGCCTTGTCCGCATGCGCGACGCTCGCGAGCCCGACCGCACCAGCCACCACCACGGCAATGATCCTCATGGGTACGCATGGTACACGTGCGCCATGCATGACGCGATTGCACGCGTTCCCGACCCGATCAACGAGCCGGTCCTTGGCTACGCGCCGGGGAGCGCCGAGCGGGCGAAGCTGAAGGCTGCGCTCGCCGCGATCGAGGCGGAGGTCGCGGAGATCCCGTGCGTCGTCGGCGGCGAGCGGATCCACACCGGCAAGGTCCGCGATGTGGTCATGCCGCACCGTCACCAGCACGTGATCGCCAGATTCCATGCCGCGACCGATGATGTCGCCGAGCGTGCGATCAAGGCCTCGCTCGCCGCGCGTCGCGACTGGTCCGCGATGCGCTGGGAGTCCCGCGCCGCGGTGCTGCTCCGTGCAGCGGAGCTGCTCGCCGGTCCCTGGCGTGCGCGGATGAACGCCGCCACGATGCACGGCCAGAGCAAGACCGCGCACCAGGCCGAGATCGATTCGGCCTGCGAGCTGATCGACTTCTGGCGGTTCAATGTTCACTACGCGCAGGAGCTGTACAAGCAGCAGCCGAACAGCTCGCCCGGCGTGTGGAACTCGATGGAGCTGCGCGCGCTCGAGGGCTTCGTGTTCGCGCTGACGCCGTTCAACTTCACGGCGATCGCTGGCAACCTGCCGACCGCGCCCGCGCTGATGGGCAACACCGTGGTGTGGAAGCCGGCCGAGAGCCAGGTGCTCGCCGCGTGGTGCATCTACGAGGTGCTCGAGGAGGCCGGCCTGCCGCCGGGTGTCATCAACTTCATTCCGGGGCTGCCGCACGGCTCGACCAACCTGTTGCTCGATCATCCCGCGCTCGCCGGCATCCACTTCACCGGATCCACCGACGTGTTCCGGCTGATGTGGAAGCGCATCGCCGACAACCTCGACAACTACAAGAGCTATCCGCGGCTGGTCGGTGAGACCGGCGGCAAGGACTTCGTGCTCGCGCACCCGTCGGCCGATCCGAAGGCGCTGATCACCGGGCTCGTGCGCGGCGCGTTCGAGTACCAGGGCCAGAAGTGCTCCGCCGCGTCGCGCGCATACATCCCACAGTCGCTGTGGAAGCAGATCCAGCCCGAGCTGTGCGAGACCATCGATTCGCTCAAGGTCGGTGACGTCTCGGACTTCACGAACTTCATGGGCGCCGTGATCAAGCAGGGCGCGTTCGACAAGCACACCGCCGCGATCGCCGAGGCGCGCACCACCGCGGGCATGAAGATCGTCGCGGGTGGCACCACGGATGGTCGCGAGGGCTGGTTCGTGCGGCCCACGCTGATCACTACCGAGAACCCGAGCGTGCGTCACATGATCGACGAGTTCTTCGGGCCGATCCTCACCGCGCACATCTATCCGGATCGCGCCTGGGCCGAGACGCTCGAGCTCGTGGACCGCACCTCGCCGTACGCGCTCACCGGCGCGGTGTTCGCACGCGATCGCGCAGCGATCGTCGAGGCCTCCGCGGCGCTGCGCGATGCCGCCGGCAACTTCTACATCAATGACAAGCCCACCGGCGCCGTGGTCGGTCAGCAGCCGTTCGGCGGTGCTCGCGCATCGGGCACCAACGACAAGGCCGGCTCGCACCTAAATCTCTTGCGATTCGTCGCCGCACGCACGATCAAGGAGACGCTGGTGTCTCCCACCGACTGGCGCTACGCGTTCCTCGACAGCCCCTAACGAGCCGCGTCGCTCGCGTAGACCGAGTTGCCGACGCTGTACACGAGCTCCGCGCACGCCTCGCCGAGCCACACGTCGTACGAGTAGGGGACGCCGGCGATCCTGCGAGCTGACGTGAACCGCTCGGCGATGGTCGCTCGATCGGCATAGAACACGCCGCTCCCGGCCGGTGTGCCTCCGCCGAACACCAGCTCGAGACCGTCCGAGCTGAGACTGGGCACGAGCGCCACCGTCGAGACCCCGAGATCGGTATCGGTGTAGGTCGCCACCACCCTGGCAGCTCCGACGGCATCGACCTCGAGCTCCACGAGCGCCTGGGGATTGCGGAGGAACATGCGGCGAATCGGGCCACGGGTCGGGACCCCAAACCGCGCCGAGGTATCGAGCATCATCCCCACCACCGTGACCTCGTGATCGAGAGCAAACGTGTCGGCCGGCTGCCTGCGCTCCACGAGGATCCGGCTCAACAGCGTCGAGCTCTTCCACTCGCGTACGAACAGCAAGTCGCCCTCGGGGACCATCCGTGGAGCGTCGTACATCACTCCTTGCTGGCTCTCGAGGCCCACGACGGGCCGTAGTGCGCCTGCCGCGGGACCTTCGGAGACCACGCCGGTGCAGTTGGCGACGGCACGCCCGCCGATCGACGCGGAGTACTCGGCGCAGCCGCTCGCGCGCAGGTGCAACGTCATCGAGAAGGTGGGTGTACCTCCGAGCGCCGGGCACGTGATCCCCGCGTCGACCAGCGTACCGTCGGTGACCGGCGCATCGATCTCACCACTCGGGTCACCCGCCCGGGTCAGGCCGAACACGCGATCGCAACCGCTGAGGGACACCGCGAGAGCTAACACCAGCCACGGGTTCACGGCCTTCCGGGTCACATCGCTATCTTACGCTGATGCGAGGCGCGTTCAGGGTCATCCCGTTCGGCAGCTGGCCAGATCGTCGGTCGCAGCCCGTCGCACCCCTGGTGCACGCCGGATCTCGTCTCCATGATGCGCACGCGCAGTCTCGCGCATCGGAGCCTCGATGAATCGCAAGCTAATCGGTGGAGTTGCCGCGGCGGTGGTCGCCGCCGTCGCGATCTGGTTCCTGTTCCTCCGCGGTGACAAGGACGCGAAGGGCAAGGAGCCCCCCGCGCTCGCGCGGTCCGCGGAGATCGCGCCGAAGACCACGACACCGGAGAAGCAACCCGAGAGCGCACCGGCGCCGCGTGGCGTCGCGCCGAAGTGGTCGCTCGATCTCGATCCCGAGGGCCCGCTGCCGCTCGAGGGCCAGGTCGTCGGTCCCGATGGCAAGCCGGTCGGAGGCGCGACGGTGCGGCTCGGCTCGGTACCTCCGCGCACGACCACCAGCGAGGAAGATGGCTCGTTCACGTTCGCCAAGCTGGTCGGCCGCACGTACGCGCTGAACGCATCGAGCGGAAAGCTGATCGGATCCGCCACCTACAAGCTGGTCGACAAGGGTGACCCGGTGGTGATTCGGCTCTCCGAGGGCGCGGCGCTCGTGGTGACCGTCGTCGACGAGGACAAGCACCCGGTCGCCGGCGCCGACGTCAAGACCGACGAGGATCACAACGCGAAGTCCGATGCCGAGGGCAAGGCCAAGCTCGAGCCGGTGCACCCCGGCTGGGTCGCCGTGGAGGCGCAGGCGAGCGGCTACGCGCCGGCCTCGGCCTTCACCACGATCGGCTCCTCGGGGGCGACCGGTCAGGTCTCGATCACGTTGCACAAGGGCTACGCGGTCTCCGGGAAGGTGATCGACGAGGCCGGCAAGCCGATCGCGAAGGCCAAGGTCGACGCGAGCAACGGCATGTGGGACTTCGGCAACCGCAAGGACGACGACGTCACCACGGATGACAAGGGCCAGTTCACGATCGCCGCACTCGCTCCGGGCAGCCACACGCTGTCGGCGGTGGACGGCGAGCATGCACCGGCGCGCTCGACGCCGATCACCGTCAAGGATCGCGCGATCACCGGTGTCGTGATCGCGATGAAGACCGGTGGGCGGGTGGCCGGCAAGGTGGTCGACAAGGATCACAAGACCGTACCGTTCGCGACGGTCCGGATCTCCGGCAAGGGCGCGAATGCGTGGATGGCGGCCGCGCGACAGGCTACCACCGACAAGGAAGGTGCCTTCGAGCTGCGCGGCCTCTCCCGCGTCAAGCAGCAGGCGCGCGCCGAGTCCGACATCGCCGCGAGCAAGATCGCCGACGTCGATCTCGAGGCCAAGGGCGAGGTCACCGGCCTCGAGCTGGTGCTCGATGTCAGCGGCACGATCGTGGGCACCGTCGTCGATGACAAGGGCCAGCCAGTTCCCGAGGTCATGGTCAATGCGTTCCCCGATATCCTCGGCGGCGCCAGCACCGAGGGGCTCGCGCTCGCCGGCATGTCCTCCGCCACCACCGATGGCGGCGGCGGGTTCGTGATCCACGGCCTACCCGATGGTTCGTACAAGCTGTGGGCTGCGCGAGCAAGCGCTGGCTTTCAGGACTGGGGTCAGCAAGGCACGACCGCGAAGACCGGCGACAAGGGCGTCAAGATCACCCTGCCCGCGCCCGGCGAGCTGAAGGGCTCGGTCGTCCTCGACGGCGCGGACGGCCCGGTGACCGCGATGGTGCAGGTCGGCACCCAGCCGAGCACGCCGACCACTGCGGGCGCGTTCGACATCAGGAACGTCACGCCGGGGACCTACGACGTCACGTTCCGAGGCCTCGAGTTCGCCGAGATGGTGAAGCGCGACGTCAAGATGGAGGCCGGAAAGACCACCGACCTCGGCAAGGTCACCGTGTTCCGCGGTCGCAAGCTCATGGGCAAGGTCGTCGATCACGGCGGCACGCCGGTCGCGGGCGCCAAGGTAAAGGTCGGCGAGATGCTGTTCTCCGCCGAAGGCAACGAAGATCAGATGGAGCAGTTCGAGCAGATGGGCGGCATCCGCTCCGCGGTCTCTGATCAGGCCGGCGAGTTCACGATTATCGGCATCCCTAAAAAGGCGACCAACGTGATGGCCGATCATCTCATCAGTGGCCGCTCGCTCGCGGTCGGCGTCCCCGAGGGCAGCGACGACCCTCTACCGATGACGCTCGAGCTCCGGGGCTATGGATCGATCACCGGCAAGGTGACCTCGAAGGGCAAGCCGCTGTCGCGCGTCACGGTCAGCGACTCGTCGAAGGGCGGTGGCGCAGCGGCGTCGTTCGCGCAGACCGACGACGAGGGCAACTTCACGCTCAACAAGGTCGGCGAGGGCGCCCACGTGCTGCAGGCCATGCAGACGCAGATGATGTCGATGAAGTCGAGCTCGACGACGGTGACCGTGGTCGCCGGCAAGGAATCGAAGGTGACGATCGACATCCCCGTGGGGACGCTGTCGCTGACGGTGACGGTGAAGCCGCTCGCGGGGAACAAGGTCGATGCCGCACAGGTGTTCCTGTTCTCCGGCCTGGTCGCTCCGGCCAACGGCAAGCAGCTGGTGGACGGTATGTTCCAGGGCGGTGCACAGGGCATGAAGTTCTGGCTCGGGGGCCCGATGCCGATGCCGAAGTTCGAGGAGCTGGTCGCGGGCAGCTACTCGGCGTGCGTCATTCCGATCACGGGGTCGATGCAGGACCCGCAGCTCATGCAGCGGATCCAGCAGAACATCGCGACGCTGAAGGTCTACTGCAAGCCGGTGACGATCAAGCCCGCACCCGCGGACCAGGCGTTCGCGATCGAGGTCCCTTCGATGACGCCGCTGCCCGCGCCGACCAACTAGTTAGGTAGTTAGTTAGTTAGTTAGTTAGTCAGTCAGGGCACGTAGGTCACGGCCAACAGGGGGCGGTCGCCCGGCGGGACGCCCGAACTCCTTATCAAGTTTCGGGCGGCCGCGTCGACTCGATCGCATGCTCGAGGGGCGCGAGCAGCTCGTCGTCGAGGCGCTTGCTGCGGAGTGCCACGAACCGCGCCATCCGGAGCTGGAGCTCTGCGAGCTGGAGATCGAGGGGAGCGAGCTGCCCTGCTGCCCGCAGCTCGCGACGCAGCACCATGCAGGTGTAGTGGACACACCGCACGGGACGATCGGCCGCATCGAGCGTGCAGCCGACCGGTCCACGGAACGCACACCCCGCATGGTCCGCGCGCGGCGGGGTGAGGTGACGCGCTCGGGTACCGGCGATCGCGAGCACCGCGACCTCGTCCTCATCGAACAGATCCGCGGTCACGCCCGCACAGCAATCGCCACCGGGAAACGTGCCGCGTGGCGCGCGCTTTCCGGCCGCACAGGTGCGGCACGACGCTACCTCGCCGAGCGCTGCCGAGATCTCGATCTTGAGCGCGCGTATCGACGCGGCGAGCATGCGCTCGTCGTCGCCCGCCACCGTGGCGGCCTCGCGCCGGAACCGGTCACGCAGGGTGATCAGCTCGTCGGCGCGAGACGGCACCTGGCGGATCCGGACCAGCAGGCGTTCGATGGCAATCAGCACGCTCGATCCATCACCACGCGGGGTCACGGCGAGCGGTAGCGGAGCAGCTCGAGGATCGGATGGACGATGTGCTGCTCGCCGAGCGGCCCCACCGCATAGACCTCCTCGTAGTGGTCGCCTTTGGCCTCGACGATGTAGGGATTGCTCGGGTCGAGGACGAAGTTGTACGCCGGAACGATGTAGCCGATGAAGTCCTCGCCGAGTCCCGCGAGCACCGGGTAGCGCACTCCCGGATGCGCCAGCACGAGATCACGCATGTACGGTGGCTTGGGCGCCTCGTCGAACTTCGGCAGGTTCGGCTTCGTCGTGTCGAGCAACGGCCATCCCCAGCTCCACGAGCCATCGTAACCGCCGACCCACAGCTCGGGATGCAGCTCGCCAGGCGCAGTGACGAACGCGAGCGGTCCGATCTGCACGAACGTCGAGCGCAGCGGGATCCACGGATAGTTGCCCTGGTCGATCGGCTGGTCGGGATCGTAGCCGACCAGCGGGTGCGGACCGACGAGCGAGATCAGGAACGCGACGTGAAGATACGTGTTCTCGATCCGCGCGTTGAACACCGCGCTCTTGAACGATAGCGGCAGGATGCTCACCGACTCGCCGGTCGCCGCCAGCGCGGTCAGCGCCTTCGCGGCCGCGTTGGTGCCGAGCGCCTGCTCCATGGTCTCGCTCACCTTGGTCACCGGAACGCCGAGGGGACCCGGAGGATGGGTGCCGCGCAGCGAGCCGATCTGGCCGCCGAGCGCACCTTGCACGTAGACCGTGACGCCGCCGAGGCCGGGCAGATTGGTCGCGGCGTACTTGCTCTCGGTCGCCAGCACTCCGGTCTCCACCTTCTCGCGAAGGTAGTGAGGGAAGTGCGCGGTGATCTTGGCAATCGCGCCACTATCGAAGTGCGCGACCTCGGGATGGTTGGCCCAGTTGACCAGCGTGCCGATCGTCTCGGTGGGTGCGCCGACCTTGACGAAGCGCGCGATGGTGAGCGTGGGATCGAAGATCACCGGATCCCGGATGTCCTGGTTGAAGTCATCCGTCTTGCTCATCGGGTTCGCCGGATCGTTGATCAGCTTGGTCGATGCGATCACCATCTGCGCGGGCTGCGCGGTGGTGACCGCGTCCTTGATCGCTGCGGCCGCGGCGTCATACAGGCCGTTCAGCACGAACGGTTCGCGGCCGGTCGCCGTGGCGTTGGGGCCCCACAGCCCCATCGTGTCGGGTGCGTCGTGCGCGTGGGTGGCGCCGATCAGGATGTGGTCGATCGGGATCCCCTGCAGCAGTGGGTGCTGGCGGATCACATCCATGTCGTTCGCGAGCAGTCCGATGCAATCGATGTAGAGGATGACGAACGTCATGTCGCCTTGGACGAACGCCATCGCGCGGGCCTCGACATCGGTGCTCACGCCCTGCGCCGCGCGGCCACTGCCGAACAGCCAGACGCCGTCGAACTTGTGGTTGCCGTTCTTGTCGGTGTACGGCTCCGTGGACTGATACTGGTGGTCGTTGTTCTCGTCGGTGTAGGTCTCGAAGTCCTGCGGCGTGTAGATCCGCTTTCCGACGCCAACCTTCAGCATGCCGTCACCGGCGGTGGCGCAATCGGGGCCGCCGGGACACACGATATCCGGCCGGTCGAAGCCCTCGAGCCGCGCATCGACGCCGCCATCCGGCTTGCCGCTGCTGCCACCACACGCGACGAGCACGAAGCCAATAATGAACAAGACTCCGCGACCCATGGACGGGTGGTACCGCGGGCTCCGGGCGAAGTAAACGACGAAACCTGGAGCGCCCGTTCTACTTCGCCGTGGCGACGCCGATCGGACAGCTCACGCCGGTGCCGCCGAGGCCACAGTAGCCGCCGGGATTCTTGCCAAGGTACTGCTGGTGATAGTCCTCGGCGTAATAGAACGGCGGTGCTGCGATGATCTCGGTGGTGATCGGGCCGTGACCCGCTGCCGCGAGACGGGGCTCGAAGCTCGCCTTGCTCGCGAGTGCCTGCTGCTGCTGCTCGTCATCGAACGTGTAGATGCCCGAGCGATACTGAGTGCCGGAGTCGTTGCCCTGCCGCATGCCCTGCGTCGGATCGTGGCTCTCCCAGAACACCGCCAGCAGCTGCTCGTAGCTGACCCGCGCGGGGTCGTAGATCACGAGGACCACCTCGTTGTGCCCGGTACCGCCGGAGCAGACTTCCTCGTAGGTCGGGTTCGGCGTGAGTCCCGCCGCGTACCCGACGGCCGTCGCATGGACGCCCGGGACCTGCCAGAACTTGCGCTCGGCGCCCCAGAAGCAGCCCATGCCGAACAGCGCCTGCTTCATCCCGGCCGGGAACGGCGGCGTGATCCGGTGCGCGTTGACGAAGTGATTCTCACCCACGCGCATCGGCGTCTGCCGGCCCGGCAGCGCCTCCTCGGGGCGAGGCACCCGTGACTTCTTGCTGGTGAACAACATGCCCATGCCTACCATACGCATGCGCGGCGAGAAGTTACGGTAGGTTCGGCCATGGTCGCGCTGGTCGGAATCTGCGGAAGTCTGCGCAAGGCCTCGCTCAATCGCGCACTGTTACACGCGGTCGGCGATGCCCTGCCCGAGGGGACGACCATGCGGATCCTCGACGGCGTCCTCGATCTGCCGATCTTCAACAGCGATCACGCCGAGCCGGGCGCGGTGACCCTGCTGAAGGAGGCGATCGCAGCCGCCGACGGCGTCGTGTTCGCGGTCCCCGAGTACAACTACTCGATTCCGGGCGGTCTCAAGAACGCGCTCGATTGGATCTCACGGCCACCGCCGACGTCGCCGATGCGCGGCAAGCCCTGTGCCCTGGTCGGAGCAGCGAGCGGCATGAGCGGGACGATCCGCGCGCAGGCCCACATGCGCCAGATGTTGCTGTTCAGCGACTCGCCGTGCATGAACCAGCCGGAGGTCCTGATCCCGCGCGCGCAGGATCGGTTTGACATCGATGGCAACCTGACCGACGAGTCCACGCGGCAGCTGCTACAGCGGTTCGGCGTGCAGCTCGCCGCGTTCGTCGCGCGCAACAAGCTCTAGAAGACTCGTCGGTCGGTTCGATGTGCCTGTTGGTGTACAGGAGTCGCTTCACCTCGATCTCGCCGACCGGCGTCTCGATCCGACGCGACGCCGTGCGCACCTCCGACCGCTCGATCCCGTCGGCACCGACCACCTTCACGCGACGCTCCTGCTCGGCGCGGCGATCGAAGTAGCCCTGCACCAACTCGCGGAGCAGCGCGGTCCCGTCCTTCGCGATCAACTGCGTCACGGCGTCTGCGGTCGCGCCCTGATCTGCCATCGCGAGCTGCTGCTCGATGATCTTGTCCATCGCCACGTGAGCCTCGCAGAACAGGCTGTCATCGGCGATCCTCGCGGTGCTTGTTGTTGCCATCAGGCCGCGAACG
>JAYUVX010000283.1:0-4292 GCA_043753855.1 Myxococcales bacterium
TCCAGCCGTAGTCAGGGCGACGACCAGGCGATCCGCGGCCTCTTGCAGCTACTCGGCGAGTTGTTCCGCGGGCAGAAGCTCGCCGACCAGGATCTGGGCGCCCTCGTCACGCTCGACCAGATCTACGAGGTTCAGCACACGGCGCTCGACTCCGACATCCAGGCGAGCATGGCGCGCATTCTTCATCACTGCACGACGCACGACCTTCCGCTCGCGGCTCGTGCGGCTCGCGCGGTCGCGCTTCTCGAATTGGTCCAGGAGCGAGTCCCCACCGATGCTCGCCTCGTCGCGGCCTGCCTTTACGATCGTCTTGATCGTGGCAGCCACCAGAGCGCGGTTCAGGATGCTCTCGAGGAACTGCGACGCGCGAACTTGCTCGGGTACTCGGAGAAGCAGGGCTACAAGATCCAGTCGTCCTCCGGGGAAGAGTGGGAGCGCGAGCGTCGCGACATCAACATCGCACGCGAGCAACAAGGCGAGCTCATCCAAGGCGCGCTGAAACATCTCGTCGCCGAACCCGAGCGCCCCAAGCTCGACGGTCGGCCGTTTCCGTGGCTGGCATTGTTCTCTGACGGTCGGCGCGCCTCTGACGTTCATCTCGAGGATCCGCGCGATCCGGCGGCGATCACGATCGACTTCCGGTTTCTGTCGAGTGCCGACGAGCGCGATCCGGTGACGTGGGTCAACCGGTCGAGCGAGTCGACCTCGATCAATCGGTTGATTTGGGTCGTCGGTGACACCGAGGAGCTCGAAACGACCGCACGCGAGCTCGGCAAGTCGGCCGCGATGGTCAAGCGCTATGAGGGTCGCAGCGAGTCACTGCCCGCCGAGCGGCGACGATTGTGGTTCGAGGAGAAGTCTCGTAAGGAGGAGCAGGAGGTCCGGCTGCGCAAGGCCGTCGATGCCGCGTGGCTCGATGGCCGGCTCTATTTTCGTGGCAAACCCACCGAACCGCGTGACGTCGCAACCACCGCGGCGCAGGTGTTGTCGCGTGAATCCGAGCGTGCGCTGCGCGCGCTGTTTCCGCACTTCATCGCGACGCGAGTCTCGAATGCAGAGGTCATGCAGCTGATCGAGCCGGAGCTGAACGCGCCGACTCCGAAGTTCATCGACGAGCTGGGCTTACTCGAGCTCGAGAACGGTCGGTTCGTGCCGACGTGCAACGGCGTGGTCCCCCGGCGCGTGTTCGAACATATCGTGGCGGACGGTGGCCCGACCGGCGCTTCGCTCTATCTCCACTTCGGTGGCCCACCATACGGCTACGCGCCCGAGGTGGTGCGCGCCTGTGTTGCCGGACTCCTACGCGCGAGCAAGATCCGCATCCAGTCCGAGGCAGGCGACCAGATTTCAGCGGTGCGTGACGCCGGGGGTCGTGACGTGCTGGAGAAGGAACGCGGCTTCAAGGCTGCGAGCATCCACCCAGTTGGCGAGGATGCGGTCGGGCTCAAGGGTCGCGCTCGGATCTGCAAGTTCTTTGATGAACGCCTCGGGCTTAAGCTCGATCGCGAGAACGACGCGATCGCCGATGCCGTGAGCACGCAGTTCCCGGTGCAGATGGCTCGCTTGCGCGAGGTCTTCGAGCAGCTCCGGAAGCTGCCTGGAAATCGGGCTGCGCCTGCCGCACTCGTCGCTCTCGAAGAAGCACTCGGTCGCTGCTACAAGCTCGTGCGACAAACCGAGCCCACCGTGCGCGAGGTTGCTCGTCAGCTCGATGTCCTCAACGACGGACTCGGTCGGCTCGCTATGTACGCGGCCGAGCTGACTCCCAGCGCGATCGATGCCGTGCGCAAGGCCGACGACATCGCGCGCTACCAGGTCACACAGCTTCAGCGAATCGGACAGATGTCGGCCGAGCTCGCGGCAGCAACGACGCGGATCGAGACACAGCTCGCCAGCGAGACGCCGTGGCGGGACATCGCCGGCATCGGGGCCGACCTAGCCGCGGTCGTCGAAGCGTATCGCGAGGCGCGACGCGCGATCCTTGCCCATCAGGAGGTATCGACCGAGGCTGCGCGTGGACGCCTGAAACGGCGCGACGGCTTCGCGACCCTTACGGCAGACCAGAGCCATCACGTCCTCCGTCCGATCTCCGAGGCGCTCATCATCTCCGATGACGTCGCGGTCTCTCCCGGGCTTGATCAACTGCGGGACGCCTTCGATCGCGCGCTTCCGATCGCCGAGCGTGAAGCCGATGATCGGCTCGACGCGATTCTTAGTGAGGGAACTAGGCAGCTGCTCCGCAAGGTCACGCACAACCTCGGCAACCGCGAGGTCGGCAATGTGGACGAGCTTGATCGCGCGCTCAGCGAAGTGCGAGAGCGCGTCCTCGCTGAGCTGGTCGCCGGTCATCGAGTTCGGTTGGTCTAGGCGCAGGCGTTGTCATGGCGATGACTAGCGAGGCGAAGCGGGCTCTATCCCAGACGATCCGCAAGCTGCGAGCGCGGCTGATCGAGGATCTCGGGGAGGCGACCACGAGCACGTACCGACTTTCGATTGAAGCGGGCAAGGCCGACCTCGGCGAGGCAGTCCGGCTTCGGCGTTCGCGTCTCGAAGCCTGGATCGGTGAGCAGGTCCGGGCGCTCCCTGAGAAGTCGCGGAGCGGCGCCGCCGCGAGATTGCTTGGTGACGTCGTCAAGGACGCTGCCGCAACCATGCTTCAGCGGCTCGTGTACCTACGGCTGCTTGAGGCTGCGAAGCTGCGCCCGGTCGCGATTGTTAGCGGGGGATGGGAGAGCCGAGGCTACAAAGACTTCCGCGAAGCCGCGCCAGAGCTGGTGCGAGCCGAGCGGCCCGGCCGGGGTGGACAGCGGGACGAAAGCGAGGGCTACGCCACGTTGCTTGGCCTCGTATTCGACGAGCTCGCGCTCGATCTGCCTGGTCTCTACGGTCCGGTCCGCATGACCTCGCTGGTGCCCATTCCCGCGGCAACATTGCGCGCGGTCATCATCGCTCTCGACGAGGACGAGCTCGCCACGGTGTGGACTGACGACACGACGCTCGGCTGGATCTATCAGTACTGGAACGACCCCGAGCGCGAGGCGCTAGACGCCAAGCTCGCCGCCGCGAAGAAGCTCGAGAACCATGAGATCGCGTCGAAGACGCAGATGTTCACTGAGCGCTACATGGTGGAGTGGCTGCTCCACAACAGCCTCGGCCAGATGTGGTTGGCGATGTGCCGTAAACACGGGTGGACCGCAGACGTCGAGCGCTCCGACGCTGGCCGCAGCATGCTCGACAGGCTCGAAGCACGGCGCGCCGACTGGCGTCGGAAACGTGAAGCTGACGAGGTTGCCAAAGACGCGCTGATGCCGATCGAGTCCGGGCTCGAGGAGCGATGGAAATACTGGGTGCCGCAACCGATGCCCGACGATGCCATCTCGCACGCACCCGAGAGCCTGCGCAGTTTGAAGTTGCTCGATCCGGCGTGCGGCTCCGGACACTTCTTGGTGATCGCGTTCGAGTTGCTATTTTTCCTCTATCAGGAGGAGGCACGCCATCGCGGCGAGGCCGGTACCGAACCGTGGAGCGATCGCGCGATCGTCGAATCGATCCTCGAGAACAACCTGCACGGCATCGACATCGACCCGCGTGCGGTCCAGATCGCCGCTGCGACGCTGATGCTTAAGGCTCGGCAGCTGTGCGTCGAGGCTGAGCCGCGTACGCTGAACCTCGTCGCTCCAAACCTCAGCCTGGCGAGACTGAGCGACGATGATCCGGCACGGCTAGGATTGTACTCCGCCATTGAGCACGAGACAGGGATCGCGCCAGCACTCACCGCGCGGATCATGGCCGCGCTCGCCGGTGCCGACTACCTCGGCACTCTGCTCAGAGTTGACAACGCGATCGACGCAGCGATCGCCGATTGGGATGCGCTTTCACAACCAGTTGCCGATCAGGGGGAGTTATTCGGTGGCTTCCGCGCCCGACGTCGTAAGCGCATCACTGCCGAGCATGCGAAGGCGACCGTGCTCTCTCGAATCGAGCGATTCCTCGAACACCACACGAGCGGCGCCGACCTCGGGCTGCGCCTGCACGGCGAGCAACTCGCCATCGGTGTTCGCTTTGTGCGAATGGTACGCGAGGGCCAGTACGACGTCGTTGTCGGCAACCCGCCGTATCAGCGCACAGGGAAGATGCGCAATGCCGAGTATGTCGCTGACGTCTACAAACGTGGCAAGGCGGACCTCTACGCGGCCTGATGGATCCCCTCATTTCGGCTGCGTAACCGCTGAGAATCGCTCCGGATAAAATCGGCGGGAATTTCGGATTCCGCTGCACGGTTCTTGGCGACA
>JAYUVX010000284.1:0-4291 GCA_043753855.1 Myxococcales bacterium
GGGGTCGAGCGTGCAACCGCGCAGATCCAGTGACGCGATCGCGACGCGCGTGATCAGCGCGTCGGCCGGCGCGAACGCCGGACCGGCGACGAACATCAGGCCATCGAGACGCACCGTCGTGTTCACCACGGTGTCATCGAGCTGCGCGGTGACGAACCGCAAGGGCTGCGCCAACCGGATGATCGGCCGCTCCTCGTCCTTCGCGCGCAGATAGAGCGGACGACCGACTACGAGCTCCGCTGCGCCGCCCACGAGGGTTGCATCGAGGTCGTGGATCCGACTATCGGCGATCTCGACGACCAGCGGCGTCGACGTGACGTTCGCGAGATCGGCGAGTGCTTGCTCGAGCGTGAGTGAGCCCGGGCGGCGATCGACGACGATGGCGGGCGGCAGGTCGTCGGGCACCGCGTCACGCACGACGGGATGCGCGCCCACCGGCCCGACCGACGCGTAGTGGTATCCGATCACGAGCTCGTCGACGAGCTGTTGCGCGGCGGCCTGCGACACGGCGCCGATCGCGATCCGTCCGATCACGGGGTCGATCGCGATCTCGTTCGGCGCGAGCGGCGGTGCGAGGCCGGCCTCCCACGCGCACAGGTTCGCACCGCGCACGACCCAGGTAGCGGGGAATCCCAGCGGTACATGGATCTCGATCGGCATCCCCGTCACCGCGATCGGCCGCGCCGGGTCGAGCTCGGTCACCTCCACGAATGCGGAAGGGTTCTCGATCCCCAGCGGATCCGGACCAATCGGTCCGAGCCGCGCGCGGGGGATCGGCGCGGGTTGCGCGGCGAGCGGCGTCAGCCCGATCGGACGGCGATCCGGATCGTAGGTCTCGCGCCCGAACAGACGCACGGGGCGCGCGAGCGGATGGACATAGAACCGCGCGGTGAACGTACCGCCTGCGCTGGTGACCGGAGGGACCGGCGTCGCGAGCGCGGTCTGCACGTCGATCGCGTTGCTCGCAAGTCGCCACAGAAACACAGCGAGGTTCGGCAGGTTGTAGTGCACGGTGTACGGCCGCACCGACGAGATATCCGGGAACCGCGCGAACGAGTCGTAGGGTGTGCCGAGCTGCGACAGCACCGCCGGATCGCGAATGGTCGCAAACCCGCCACGGACGATGGTGTGGCGACCGCTGTCCGGCCACGCGCGCTGATGGTTCAGCGCTTGCGCCCACACGAGGTTCTCCCGCAGCTCGACCGGATGCGCGCCCCAGCCGGTGAGATCGTGAGCGAGCCGCTCGATGGCGCCGAGCGTTCCCTTCGCGCGACGCAGGAAGATCGTGTCAGCGACATCTGCGCGGAGCGTCCACGGATCGCCAGCGAGGTGGCTCGTGCCGAGGAGGTCACCCAGGTAGGGGATGACCCACGCCGCACACGTATCGATGAACAGGTCGTGGTAGAGCGCGTCGATCAACTGCTTGATCTCGTCGAACGCGGCCTCGACGGGCGCCAGATATGCCTGAAGCGGACCATCGAGCTCGGCGTCCTTGATCTTGTGGATCGCCGGCAGCCTGTCGAACAGCCGTACGCGTTTCATGACGCCCCCGCGACCGTACGAACGACCACGTGAGCCGGGGCCAGGCGCAGCACATGGGTGGTGGCGCACGGCACGGTGGCCGCACGTGACGGCGCCGTCGGGTACGCGAGCGTCGTCGGATTGTCGGCGACACCCAGCGAGCCGAACGAGTTGACGAGTGCCCACGACACCCCGGGCACGTTTTGCGCGACGCCTTCGATCCGCGTCGCGTATTCGGCGTCGCCGAACGTGCGCGGCGAGCGCTCGCCGAACACTCCCGTGACGATCGCCGCCCGTACCGCGTCGCGGACCGGCTGCGGGTCGTACGAAGGACCGATCGCGACCGACACATCGAGATACACGTACTCGAACGCGCCCGGAACGACGAGGATCGGGAACCGCTGAGGGCCGCGCAAGCGATTCGCAGTCGCAAGCACCTGTCGGGCACTGTCGAGCTCCGCGGTGCGGCCGGCTTGCATGAGGAGGGTGACCTGCACGCACGACAGTCCGTTCGCGATCGTCCACGCTGCACGCGCCCGCGCGACCCCGCCGATCGAGAGCGCTTCGGTCTCGACGTCGGTGATGCTCACCATGCGATCGAGGCTCTGGACGCGCCCCGGCGCTGCGCGCTTCGCGGTCGTCGGATCTTCCGGTGCACTACCTCCGGAGACGATGCCAACAAGATCTACGTCTCCGAGGTGCGCGAGCCGGTTGCCGCTCGGTGTGGTGCCCTCGGCAAGCGCGCCGTACGCGCCCGCACCCGTGCGCCAGCGCGCGACGACGTTGTCGCGACCCGAGGGCAGCCGCGCGCCGGTCTTGCCATCGCCGAACTGCACCCACGAGCTCCCGTCATCGTCCTGACGAACGATGTAGACCTCGGCATCGGGTGCCGAGCCGTACAACACGGAGACGTACGTCCACCTCCTTCCACCGACGATGATCTCGATCTCGGGACGATGTGGCGGCGTCGACGCGGCGCGCTCGAGGTACGTCAGCGGTCCCTTCGGAATCTGGAACGACTGGAACGAGGCGCGGTCGTCGCCATTGCCGAGCACGGCCTCCTGCTCCGACCTGCCCTGCGTGACGTTCGCGAGGTTGCCGAAGACCGCGGTCTTGTTGCCCTCGCTGAAGTCGGCATAGTCGACGTGACGATCGAGGACGATCACCGAGAGGTCGGGGATCCCGGTGGAGATCACGTCCACGACGTTGACCTCGAACGAGGGCTTGCCGACCGGCGCGATGCCGATCCGCCGCCCTTTCAGATCCTTCGCCTTGCTCGGATCGCCCCAATAGAACAGACACGTCGGCGCGAGATCGAGGTCGTGCCACACCGAGCCCACCGTGAACGGTGCGCCAGCGACCGTGTTCACGACGATGCTGCGAATGTCCACGACTGGACGGGGAAGCTCGGCGATCGTGACGCGCGTCGAAGGAACGGATATCGGTCCGAAGGGGATCGTAAGAGGCGTTGCAGAGGCAACGGTCGAGAGCGCGATTTGGCCGTACAGCTGGACCGTGAGCCGCGATCCGAGCGCGAGGTCGTTTGCCTGCGGCTCGAGGTCGAGCTCCGTCGGAAACGGCTGAATGAAGGTGGTCGCGTGGTAGCTAGGGACGCCCTGCAGATTGACCGCGACGTACGTCGGCGGCGCGGTGTGGCCGGTGAGATGAAACGTGCGGTCGAGCTTCACCGCCGTCAGAGTCACGGGCTTCGACACGATCTTCGTGATCGGCCCTCGCAGCGTCAGCACGCTTCGGCCGTGCCACTGTTCCACGGACTCGACGATGGCGATCTCGAACGGCGCCACCCAGGCGTTGTTCGATACGCCGAGCGCGATCCGGTCGCCCTTCGCGAAGGTGAGCGGCGTCCCCGCGGCAACGACGAGCCTCGTGGTGCCCGGCAGGATCTGCCGCGGGAGCTGCGGACGCATCAGCGCGAGCTGCGAAAGCCACGGCAACGCCACCGTTTCCTCGGCAGTCTGGAACGTCGCCTGTTGCGGATCTGGCTCGAGCGTCGCACGCACGGCGAGGCCGCTCGGGATCGCGACCGGCGCGGTGCCGTCGACCTCGAATGCGAACGTCCCTACTCCGCCGGTTCCGGGCTTCAGGTGATAGCCGAGCAACCGCACCAGCTCGGTCACGCTCTCGCGCCACGTCGCGGTGCGCAGGAACGCCTCGTTCGCGTACGCCTCCTGGTACACGGTCAACGAATCGATCAACGACGCCGCGCCTTCGTAGAGCGCGATCCCAGGGTCGTCGGCGCCGCGATACGTCCACGCGGCGAGCTTCGGCTGCTGGTCGAGGCGCTCGAACAGCCACTGGCG
The DNA here is from genome assembly GCA_043753855.1 of Myxococcales bacterium. Classification (GTDB taxonomy): domain Bacteria; phylum Myxococcota_A; class Polyangia; order Haliangiales; family Haliangiaceae; genus JABFXX01. The sequence continues at coordinate 3,843 of JAYUVX010000284.1, forward strand.
CACGCCCGCGTAGTCGCCGGCGCGATACCGAATGCGACCGAGGCCGCGTCGGTTCGTGATGACCGCCGGGAACGTCTCTGGGGTATTGCACTCCGGATGCTTCGGGGGCTTCACGACCGACCTCCGGAGAGCACGAGCTCGATGAAGCCGCGCTCCATGTGATCGGGGTCGTCGCGCACCGAGATGATCTCGTTGCTCGCGACCTCCACGAAGCGGCCATCACCGGGCGATGCGGCATCCCACCGCGTGATGCGCACGCGCGCAATGTGCTCGACGCCGGCGAGCTTCTGCAACGGACCCGCGATCTCGCTCTCGTAGAGTGCCTGACCGAACGTCCACCGATCCGGGTGGAACAGCGCACCGAGCGTATCGAGGATCTCGAAGCGAATATCCTCGGGCCACACGTCGTCGCGCAGGCACACCGTGAGCTCGATCCGCAGCGGCACGTA
>JAYUVX010000285.1:0-4264 GCA_043753855.1 Myxococcales bacterium
GCACCCACCGGCGGCAGCACCATGCGCCCGGTCCTCGTTCCCGATGACGAGCTATCGCTGGCGATGCTGTAGACGACGTACGCGCTGACCGCGACCACCGCCCAGAACCACCACTTCTTGTAGATCGGCGTGGCGTGCTTCGCCGGCTGGTCCTGCATCGGCACGCCCGCGGTGGGCGGAGTGTTCGGAGCACCTGAGTTCGGAGCCGCACCGCTGGGCGCCGCCGTGCCCGCCGCCGCGACCTGCGGGTTGCGCGGATCATTGCCGGCGATCCCGCTCGCCGAGCCACCGACGCGCTGATCGCGAATGCTGTTGATATCGATCGACTGCACGCGATCGAGCTGCGGGTCGCCGGTCGAGGCGGACGGCACCACGACGCCGGTGCTCGGCACGCCCGTCGAGCCGCCTCCGCCGAGCATCGGATCGGGCGCGCGGTCGGGCTGGCTCGCCGGATCCGCCGGCTTGGTGCGCGCCTCGGCGGCGAGCCGCGCCTCCTCGGCCTTGCGCGCGGCATCGGCACGCTTCATCTCCTCGGCGGCCTTGCGGGTCTCCTCGGCCTTGCGCGCGTCCTCGACCTTGCGCGCCTCGTCCGCCTTCTTCGCCGCGACCGACTTTGCCGCCGCATCGAGCCGCTGAACGCTGGCGTCGATCTCGGCGCGCTTGTCGGTGTTCGGAACCTTGTCGAGATACGCGCGGTAGTACTGGATCGCCGGCTCAGGGTCGCCGAGCTTGTCGTAGCAGAGCGCGAGGTTGTAGTTGTTGAGATCGGCGGGGGCGAGCTGCTGCGCCGCGCTGAACTCGCGGATCGCGCTGCGGTAGTCGCCACCCGAGTAGAACTTCACGCCCGCTTGATAGTGGGTGCGTGCCTCGCTGCGATCATCGGCGAATGAGGTGCCGGTGGAGGCACCCACGATTGCGAGCGCCAGCGCGAGGATCAGATACCGGACGAACGACGGGGAGCTGGGCTGGCGCATGGGATTTCCTTTGGTGCTCCGAAGTGTGACGCAGGATGACTCAGATCGTGTGCCACATGCGGTGACCCGCGGCACCCGATGTCTCAGACGTCACAGTTCGGATTGTCGGGGTGCTCTTTGCAAAACCTGGCACCGCAGCCGGCCGGTGCGCCCTTCATCAGGTCCTTCGGAGTGCCGGTGCACTTCGGCGGAGGCGGTGGCGTGTTCGAGCCGGTGTTCGAGCCGTTGGTCGGGATCACGGGGGTCGTCGCGATCTTGGTCAGCGAGAACTTCAACGCGTGGAGCTTGCCGTCGACGACGAGCTCCTTGTCCTTGAATCCCTTGGCCTTGACCGTGATTTTCACCGTCTCGCCGTCGGGCACCTCGACGACGTGCTCGAGCCCGCTGAGCGGCAGGACCTTGCCGTCCAGGTAGACCTCGTAGGCGTTCACGTTCATCGCTACCAGGGACACGGAGGTGGTCTTCGCTGCCACCACCACCGCGGCATCCGGAGGCGCCGTGGCGTCCGATCCCGATCCATTACTTGCCACATTGCTCCCTGCGTCGATCGCCGGAGTCACCGTGGTCCCCGCGTCGGGGGGGGGAGCTTGCGAGCCGGATCCGCCGCCGTTATTCGTGGTGGTCTGCGATCCAGATCCACCGCCGTTGGTGACGATCGCGGATCCGTTGTTCGGCCTGGTGGCCGTCCCCGAGCCATCGCCGCTCGCGACCTGCGATCCGGACCCCGGACCGCTGGCCTTGTCGTCCTTCTGCCCCAGGATGACGAACGCCGCGATCCCGCCGCCGACCGCGAGCACCGCGAGCACCGCGATGATCAGGCCGGCGCTGCTCTTCTTTCTCGGCGCGATGTTCGAGCCGCTCGGATCGTAGAGGCCCGACGACGATGCCGAACCGACGACCTGCGCGGATCCCGACGACGGCGTGGCATACGCGTGCCCGCCCGACGGCATCACGCCGCCCGGCGCGCCCGCAGCGACGGTCGCCGCGTGCGCGCTGCTCGCCGCGAGGTGCGCCGCGGTCATCGGACCGGGCGTCGCGACCGGATGCTGTGCGCTCGCCGGGAACGCCTCCATGTACGTGCTCATGCCCGCGCCCGCGACGGTCCGGTAGATCCGGATCAGCTGGTTGACCAGCTCGTCCATCGTGTTGAACCGCTGCGCCGGATTCTTCTGCATGCAGCACGTGATGATCTCGGCGAGGCCCGGCGGCAGCGGGCGATGCGCCTTCGCCGCGCGCTGGGCGACGGGCTCGGGCTCGCTGGTGATGTGCTGGGTCAAGATGCCCATGAACGACTCGCCCTGGAACGGGAGCGAGCCGGCGAACACCTCGTACATGATGACGCCCATCGCATAGATATCGGTGCGAGCGTCGACGGGGTTTCCGAGCGCCTGCTCGGGCGCCATGTAGAACGGCGTGCCGAAGATCGTGCCGGTGCGGGTCAGGTTGTTCTGCCCGTCGTTGCCGGAGACCTTGGCGATTCCGAAGTCGAGGATCTTCGGGATGTCCTCGCCGTTCTGGAACGTGACGAAGATGTTCTCGGGCTTCATGTCGCGGTGGACGATGTTCCGCGCGTGCGCGGCCGCGAGCCCGTGGCCGGTCTGGATCAGGATGTTGAGCAGCCGCTCGACGGACTGCGGCTGCATGATCAGATCATTCAGTGCGGCTCCATCGAGGAGCTCCATGCACATGTAGATCCGACCGTCGGCGAGCTTGCCGAAGTCATCGATCGCGATGATGTTGCGATGCTTGATCGACGAGCTCGATCGCGCTTCCTGCTGGAACCGGGTCACCGCCTCCTGGTTGGATACGATCTCGGGACGCAGCAGCTTGATCGCGAATCGTTTGTCGATGTGGATGTGCTCGGCCGCATAGACCTCGCCCATGCCACCTTCACCCAGCTTCTTGATGATCTTGTATCGGCTATCGAGGATCTCGCCAACCAGGGAGGGGGGTGCCTGGACATAGGGCATCGACCCTGAACCTGTTCCGTCGGCGCTCATGAGGGCAGCATTATAACGCGTCGGGGCGCCAACCGGCCTGCCTGACCCTACGGCTGAGGTGGCGCACACACACCGACCCCGAGCAGGCTCGCCTGTGGGTCGAAATTGATGGTGCAGACCTGCCCGGAGGGGCAATTCGGCAGTTCACTGCGGCCGCAGGCGTTGGATTGAAGCCCGTTCGCGACCACCAGCCCGCAGCGTCCCTGGATGCAGCGCGGGGCGGCTCCCGGCTGGCACGAGTTGACCACCGGGCACGCCGGCGAGGGAGGGCAGCTCAGGCTGGCGTCATAGGCGGCGCGCTCGGACGCCAGCACGGCGGTGTCATCGCCCCCGGAGTGACAGCCGCAGCAGTCGGCGCGGGTCTCGACGCAGTCGGCGTCGGCGAGGCAGCCGTTGGGCTCGGGGATCGCGCACGAGCACGACAGACATCCCGTCGTCCCGTCGATCGCGAAGCCGGCCGGGCAGCTCGTGGAGCATTCGAGCGGACTGCACGCGAGCACGCACATCCCGTCCTCGCACGCGGCGTGGACGTTGTCGGGGCAGCTGCCCTTGTTCGGGCAGGTGACGCCGGTGCAGGCCCGGTGCGCTGGATCCTTGATGTTGACCGCGAACGACGCGCACTCGCAGCAGGTCGCCGCGGCGAGCGCGCAGTCCCTCTCGGCGTTGCACAGCTGGGGCGCATTGCCCGCCCCACCCTTGTCATCGGCGCCGCCGGCCCCGCCGAGCGCCTCGTTCTGCGCTCCCGGGCACGCCGCGAGTGCCAGGGGAACGAGGACGAGGAGGGAGCCGAGGAACCGCACGGAGTACGTCGAGGAAAGCACGACCTGTGCCGCAGTGTAACTGGGTGAGATCCGGTCTGTGAACCTCAGATTTTCACGTCGGAGCCATCACGATCAGACCGATCTCGTAGCGTCCGGTCCGCAATGGGCTCGAAGATCATCACCAAGACCGATCAGCTGATGGAAGACCGCATGATGGCGGTGTCGTCTGACCCCGTGCGCGCGGACACGCTGCAGAAGGCGCGCTCCTTCAAGCGGACGTGGCTCGAGCTCGCCGAGGCGCTCTCGAAGGTCACCGATTCGAAGTCGTGGGAGAAGTGGGGCTTCTCGGACTTCGATGCGTACTGCCGCAAGGAGCTCCACCTCAAGGGCTCGACGGTGGCCAAGCTGCTCGGCAGCTACCGATTCCTCGAGACCAGCGCGCCGCGCGTGATCGAGCGCGCGCGCACCGATCACTACGAGGCGCCGATCCCGAGCATCGCCACCGTCGAGTTCGTCGAGAAGGCCACCG
>JAYUVX010000286.1:0-36217 GCA_043753855.1 Myxococcales bacterium
CACCCAAGGTAGGAGCCGAGTGCGTTAGCAGCGCCCGCTCGGATCTGTGCGGGGGGCGGCCCGAGTCGATGGACGAAGGGCCGTCCCTACCGCGACAGCGCGCGATCGCTGAGAACGCGATCTCCCGCATGGATCCTACGATGCTCGCGCACTGGCTCGCGGAGCTGTCAGCGATGTCCGTCGACGAAGCGACGGACGTCATCCAGGACATGGTCGCGGAGATCCACGCTCCCCGCGAACCGACGCAGCCATGACCTGTGCGAACCCGTGCTCCGCCCACAACCCGCTTCCCCAGGCCAGAGAGGACGAGACGGAGAACGACATACTCACGGTAGCCGAGGGTGCCCGGTTTCTGCGCATCGGCCGCAACCAGTTGTACGAGGCGATCGGTAGGGGAGAGGTTCCACACCTTCGAGTCGGGCGCTCGATCCGTTTACTTCGCTCGGCGATCCGCAGATGCTTGCGACGATCGTGCGGAACCGCCTCAACACCGGAGAGACGTTGATGGCGGCATATGAAGACAACCGGACTGGTCGATGGCGGTACCGCGTGTGGGTCACGCTGCCTTCGGGCAAGCGCGAGCGACTCACGGGAACGCCAGCGACCGACATCAGGAAGGCCGCGGAGCACGCGGAGCGACTGCACGTGTTGCGGGTGATGAATCCCGGACTCGTCGTAGTGCCCGAGGTGATCGTGGCACCAGCACCACCACGAAAGGAAGTTCCGACGCTGGCGGAGTTTGCGGAGGAGTTCTTGAGGGAGCAGACGGGCGCAGTGAAACCATCGGCGCGTGACGCTCTGAAGTCCCTCGTGGGACTTCTTGTCGAGGCACTCGGTACCAAGCGCCTCGACGAGATCGATCAACCAACGGTGAACCGCTACATCGCATCGATGAGGAAGCTCGCGCGCGGGACGGTGAACAACCGCCTCGCCGCGCTGTCATCCATCATCGAGTACGCGGGACCGAGCGGAGCGGGTCACGTTGGCACGTGCGAGTTGATGCTCCACGTGAAGAACGACGAGCGGAACACTCCGATCACGGCGGTTCCCGGGGATGACGTCGCGAAGCTGATCGCGACGTGCACGAGCAAGCGCGATCGGGTCGCGGTGTTGCTCGCCACCGAGGCGGGTCTCCGCATCGGCGAGATCCTCGGCGTGCAGTGGACGGACATCAAGGATGGTTGCGTCACCGTTCGGCGGCAGATCGACGGCCGTGCGAACGTGACCAAGCCAAAACACGACGTGGTGCGAACCGTTCCGCTGTCGCCGACTCTGGTGTCGGCGCTCGGTGCGCTACCGCGACGTGGGATCTGGATCGTGTGCAAGCGCGACGGTACGTCGCTCACGTACCAGGGGATCCGCTACATGGTGGTCGCGCTGTACGAGCGCGCGGGCGTCACGATTCCGGCGACCGATGCCGGGATCCGTCGACCGTGGCACTCGTTGCGGCACTACTTCGGCACGACGTGCGCGGCACGTGGTGTTCCGATGCCGGTGCTTCAGCAGCTCATGGGGCACAAGGACATCACGACGACGATGATCTACGTGGATGTTCACGAGCATCAGAAGCAGGCAGCGATCGCGCTTGCGTTCGGATCCACGGCCCGAAAGGCAACGGGCGGGCAACAGTTGGCAGAGTAGTGTGTAACTAGCGGGTATCGTGACGTGGTTCACGTTGCCAGGAAACGCCAACAGTCGCCGCCAACTTGCCGGTCGCGTGACCCTCGACGAAGGCTATACTGTTCGCGATGAGCGTTGGCAATGTTGCGCGGGTGGTTGCGGTGCTGGCAGCGGTGCTCGCTGCTGCCGGTTCGGCGACCTCGAGCTCTAACGATAAGGTCGCGACCGCGCAGCAAGGACAGATGTCCCCGCCGCCGCCCCAGCAGATGGAGCCCGCCGCGGCGCTCGGTCTGTGGCGCACCAACTTTGGTGCGGTGAAGATCGAGGCCGACAACTCCAAGGGCGGCCTCGGCACCGGCGCCGTCCAGGGCGTGTGGGTCTACCAGCGCCAGGGCCAGGAGGTCGTGGGCTATTTCGCCGGCAACCTCCGCGGAAACGTCCTCGACTTCCGCTGGCAGGAGCCGAACAACCCGCCGCTCACGGGCGCAGGTTATCTCGTGTTCGATCCGCAGGGGCGGCAGTACTCCGGCCGCTGGTGGAGTGATCGGCGCGATCGGATCGGCGACTGGAACGGCTCGCGCCAGGCGCCGCAGCAGACCGGCGCGGGCGGCTACGCCGCGCCCCAGCCCTACGGCACGCAGCAGCCATACGGCGGCCAGACGGATGGCGCGCACCCGTACGGCGGCGCCTCGTACGGCTATCAGCAGCCGCAGCCGTCCTATCCGCAGCAGCAGCAGCAGCCGCCGCAGCAGCCCCCGCGCCAGCAGCAGCCGTACTACCCGCCCCAGCGTCCGCAGCCGCGTCCGTACTATCCGCAGCAGCCCGCTCCGCAGGGGCAGCCGCAGCCGTACTACCCGCCACAGGGTCAGCAGTCGGCTCCGCAGCAACCGCCTCCTCCGCGCAGCTATTACTAGCGCGGACCGCTGCGGAGCTTCCGTAAGGCACCGGCCGCGGATTGAGTATTGATGCGCACACCGGCGGAATCGCGCCCGACGATGCGCTGTATGCGCTGTATGCGCTGTGTGCGATGTAGAGTGTTCTGCGTCGATCAGCGCAGGAGCGAACGACTCGATGGGTTACTCGTATCGGCTTGTCGTGGAAGAGGATCTCGACCGGCTGCACGTCCCAACGCCAGCTGCTGAGGCCGTAGACCAGATGTGGCGCGAGCAAGGCGGGCTCGGAGACCTTCCGGGGGATCTGGCGCAACACGTTGCGCATGCGTGGCGGTGGCAATGGTTCGAGCAGCACCGGTCCGCCGTATTCGATGGCCTCGACGCTTTCGAGCCGGGTCGCGTCACGGACGGCTGGCGCTGGCTCCTCGACGAGATGCCCGTGCTTCATCACCGTTTCTACAGCGAAGATCAGAACACGTACTTCAACGCGGCTGATGCCATTGACGTCGTCATCGGTCTTCAGCGCGCCGCGGTTCCGCCCGAGCTCGTCGGCGAGCTCGCGGAGCTCGAACGCGCGCTACGCAGCCTGGCCCGCCGTGGGCTCCGATTTCGGTTCGACTTCATGGCGTAGTGACGACCACACACGTGCGGTCGCCTCAGCGAGGTGATGAGGTCCTGGAAGAACCGAAGGATCAGGCGCGCGGACGCCGGCGCAGCGCGGCGAGATCGATCTCGGCATCGAACACGTGCTGCGCGGGGCCGTGCATCTTCACGTTGGAGAGCTCGGGCATCACGCGGATCTGTAGCGAGCCACCGGGCAGGTTGACCGTCACGGCGGGGCCTTCATCGCACCGCCCGGTGAGGATCGCCGCGACGACGGTCGCGCACGCACCGGTTCCGCACGCGAGCGTCAGCCCCGCGCCGCGCTCCCACACCACGAGATCGATCTCGGTGCGGCTACGCAGGAATGCGAACTCGGCGTTCGTGCGCTGGGGGAAGTACGGATGCCGCTCGACCGAGGGGCCGACGGTCTCGGCGAGGTGACGTGCTTCCTCGCGCGAGCTGACGAACGTCACCGCGTGCGGGTTGCCCATCGAGACGCAGGTCACCGTGCGGATGGGCTGGCCGGGGATCTCGATCGGCTGATCGATGCAGCGTTCGCCGAGCGGGCCGACCATCGGGATCTCGCCGCGGAGCAGGCGCGGTGCGCCCATCGACACGGTGACGTGGTTGCCCGAGAGCTCGCACACCAGGCGGCCGGCACCGGTGTCGATCGCCATCTCGTCCTTCGCGACGCCGCCGTGATCGTGCAGCCACTGCACCACGCAGCGCAGACCGTTGCCGCACATCTCGGCCTCACTGCCATCGCTGTTGAGGACGCGCATCCGGGCATCGTCACCCTTGGCGATCGAGGGCAGCACCGCGAGCACGCCATCGCCGCCGACGCCGAACTGCCGATCGCACAGCGCGATGACGGTGTCCGGATCCTGGGTCATCGCCGCCTGTTCGGCGGTTGCGGTGCGCAGGTCGACGACGAGGAAGTCGTTTCCGAGGCCGTGGTACTTGGCGAAGCGCATCCCGAAACCCTACCCCGGACCCGACGAGGAGGGTGAAGGGTTCACGTGGCGTTCGCGCTACGGCTTGGGCGAGTTGGGCGACGAGCCAGCCGAGGCGGGCTTGCCGGCGACGGGCTTACCGTCGTTGGCGCTCGGCGATCCGCTCGCCTTCGGCGTGACGGGATCCGGTGCGGTGGCGGGACTCTGCGTGGCCGGCGCGGTGGTCGCGGGTGTCGCCGCCGGCGTCGTGATCGCGGGCTTGCCATCGGCGGGCTTCGCCTCGCTCATGCCGGCGGGCGTCGACGGGTTCGGCTTCGCATCGGTGGCGCCGGCGGGCAGCGACTTCTCGGCCGGCGTTGCGGCAGAGCCACTCGCACCACCGCCGGGATTGCCCGAGCCGAGGGCGGCGCCGGTCGATCCCGATCCGGCCTCGATCGGCGTGGGAGTCATCGTCGGCGTGATCGCGCCCGAACCTGCAGAACCTGCCGAGCCGGCAGAACCCGAGCCCGCGGAGCCCGAGCCGCTCTCGAGCGCCTTGGCTTTCGCGGCCTCCTTCTCGGCAGCGAGCTTCGACTGATTCTCGCCGAACTTCTCGAGCGTGTCGGCCGAGTTGTGGCTCGACAGAAACGCGAGGATCATCGAGGTCGCCATGAAGATCGTGGCGGCACCTGCCGTGAGCTTGCGAAGGAACGTCGAGGCGCCGGAGCCGCCAAACACCGTGGCGGCGTTACCACCGCCGAACGCACCACCCATGCCTCCGCCCTTGCCGCTCTGGAGGAGCACCGTGAGCATCAGGAACAGGCACACGATCACGTGCAGGACGGTCAGCAGGGTCGACATGCGGACCTAGCTTCTAGCTCAAGGCCGGAATGCGCGCAAGGCTTAGGAGGGCCGTGCGGCCTTGACGATCGCAATGAAATCAGCGGCTTCGAGAGACGCACCACCCACGAGTGCGCCATCGATGTCGTTCTCGCTCATCAGAGCCTCGGCGTTGCTCGGCTTCACCGAGCCGCCGTACTGGATCCGGATCGCGTCCGCCGCCCCGGTCCCGAGGTGCTCGCCGATCCGCTTGCGGATGTGCGCGTGAACCTCCTGTGCCTGTGCGGGTGTCGCGGTGCGGCCGGTGCCGATCGCCCACACCGGCTCGTATGCGATCACGAGCTTGGCGATGCTGCTCGCCTCGATGCCCGCGAGACCTCCCGCAAGCTGCGCGTCGACCACGCTCAGCGTGTTGCCGCTGTCGCGCTCGCCGAGTGATTCGCCGACGCACACGATCGCGCCGAGGCCGGCCGCGAGCACCGCTTTGGCCTTCTTGCCGACCGACTCGTTGGTATCACCGAAGAACTGGCGGCGCTCGCTGTGGCCGACGATCACCCAGGTCGCGCCCGCGTCGGCGAGCAGCGGTGCCGAGGCCTCGCCGGTCCACGCCCCGCTGGTCTCCCAGTAGCAGTTCTGCGCGCAGGTCGCGATCGCGCTGCCCTCGAGCCGCTTCGCCACCGCATGCAGCGCGGTGGCCGCTGGCGCGACGCCGACCGCCACGCCCTTCACGGCGCCGAGCTGATTCTTCAGCTCGGTGACGAGCGCGAGCGACTCGGCGATCGTCTTGTTCAGCTTCCAGTTGCCAACGACGAACGGGGTCCGCATCCGCCGTTCGTATCACGCCGGTCGGGTGGAGCGCGCTACTCGGTCACCCAGCTCAGCCGGTACTCGCACTGCGGATCGCCCTGATGCATGCACGCGGTGTGCGTGGCGCCGACCGCCTGCGCCCCGGTCAGCTCGACGATCCGCTCGAGCTCGGAGGCGACGATCGCGCACACATCCGGCGAGCCCGAGTAGCCGTTGACGAACACGTCGGAGCTCCCGGGGTGGACCACGACCTCGACGTCGCTCCACGCGTGGTAACGATCCCAGAACGTCGGGAGTGCCGCGAGCACGATCTCCGCCGACAGCGAGCTCGGATCGGCCCCGAACAGCCGCGCGAACGTGGCGCTCATCGTGCCGCGGCCGACCTTACGCGGGACCAGCTGGCCATCGAGGAGCTCGCGCGCACGATCCAGCACGATGATCAGATCGGAGAGATCGACCCACGACAGCGGTGCGAGGGTCGACGCGAGCGCATTCGCGATCACCGGCGACTCGTTGACCAGCTTCGCGATGCCCGATTCGCCGAGGTGATGCTGGAGGAGCTTCGACAGCACGCGGAGGTGCGCCGCGCGGACCTGCCCGGTCACCAGTCGCGAGGCTCCGATCTCGGCGACCGGCTCGTCACCACCGAGCTCGAGGTTGAGGCCGAGCCCACCGGTCGGCGCGAACATCGACTCGACGTCGTGGAGTGCCTGTTGCTCGACGGTCGGCACCGGCGCGTGCTCCGCCGGCGGGCGCTCGAGGGCGCGGCCGAGTGCGATCGCGAACGTCGATGCGGACGCCCAGCGCTTCTTCGCCTGCGGCGCGAGCGCCTTGTGCAGCACGGCATCGACGGCGTGCGACAGCGTCGGGCGCAAGGTCGAGGCAGCTGTGAGCGGATCATTTAGCTGGCGCTGCACCACCGCCTGCGCCGGGCCCGATCCGAACGGCGGGCGGCCGGTCAGCATGCAGTACACGGTGGCGGCGAGGCCGTAGACATCGGTGGTCGGGCCGTCGGCCTGATCGAGGAACGACTCGGGTGCGGCGAAGCCCGGCGTACCGGCCGCATCGCGCGCGTCACCGGCGCGGACCGCGACGCCGACATCGACGAGCACCGCGCGATCACGCTCGCGATCGAGCAGGATGTTCGCCGGCTTGACGTCGCGATGGATGAGGCCGAGGGCATGCATCGCATCGAGTGCATCGCCGATCTCGAGGGCGATCTGCGCGACCGCCGCGGTCGGGAACCACTCCTTGCGCTCGAGCGTGGCGCGCACGACCTCGGACAGCGGCTGGCCCTCGACGAGCTCCATCACGAAGTAAACATCCTGGGCGTGCTCGCCGAGCGCGTATACCTGGACGAGGTTTGGGTGATGCAGCGAGGCGAGGATGCCGGCCTCGGCGCGGAACCGCTGCACCAGATCGCGATCGCTCGCGAGGTCGGAGCGCAGCACCTTGATCGCGACCGAGCGATTGAGGCCGAGATCTTCGCCACGATAGACCACGCCCATCGCACCGCGGGACAGCTCGTGAACGACGCGATACGTGCCGCCGACGATGGTGCCGACCGAGAGTCCGCCGGTATCCGCGCCGGATTCGGTCTCCACCGCGCGCTCGTCCGACGCCACGATCCGGACGTCGGAGGGCGGGGCGCCGCGCAGTGCGCCGTAGCAGCGCGACAGGGCGGCTTCACCGGAGCGCTCCCCGTGCGCGATCTCGCTGGCCACCGCGCGCAGTGTCACGTGGATCTCGGTGGTCTCGTCGATCTTGATCGGCTCCTGCTGGAGCTTGGAGATCACCTTGCGAACCACGAGCGCGGCCAGATCCTCGGTGGCACCGACCAGCAGCACCGCGATCTCGTCGCCGCCGAGCCGGCCGATCGGATCGTTGCCGCGCACCGTGGCGCGGATCCGAGCGGTGACCTGGGCGAGCACCTCGTCGCCGACCTTGTGGCTGTACTCGAGGTTGATCCGGCGCGTGCCGATCACGTCAAACACCGCGAGTGTCAGCTTCTCCTGACGTCGACCGGCGGCGGCGACCTCGTGCGCGACGGTCTGTTCGAACGCTCCCCGCGTCATCGCTCCGGTCAGCGGATCGTGGAGGCTCGAGGCCATCAAGCGTTCGCCCTCGGCGACGATGCGCCGGTGGCTCGACAACCACGACAGCTCGCGCGTCAGCCGCGCCCCGATCGCCTTGAGATCGGTGCGCTCGGCGGCGGAGAACCGGCGGCCGGAGTCGGCGACGATCGCGACCAGGCCCGCGATCTCGGTGGGCCCGGAGCGCAGCGCATCGGCGATCACCGAGCGCGGCTTCGGTCCGCCGGTGATCACGGTGCCGGCCGCAGCCGCGGCGATCCGCGCGGCGGAGGCGACCTGCGCACGGTAGCCGTCATCGGGATGGGCGCGCGCGGAGGTCGGCAGCATCTGCGCGCCGTCGCGCCACCACACGATGCAGTCGTTCGAGGTGAAGCCCTCGGCGACCGCGAGCAGCGTCTCGGTCGCACTACCGGTGAGGTCGATGAGCGATGTCGCGATCAACCCTCGCGCGCGGGCGAGGTCGAAGTCCGGCGACGTCGGATCGCTGTGCACGATCGCCTCGAGCGCCTCGACCGAAGCGGGGACCAGCAGCACGCCGGAGGCACCCGCCTGCGCTGCCGCACCGGCGACGCGCGCCGCGTTTCCACCATCGCCGACGATCCAGCGCGGCGGACCATCGGCCGCACCCGGTCCGATCTCGGTGGCGACCAGCGGGGCAATCAGGATCGCGGCACAGCCGGTGGCAGCTTCCGCGCCCGTGATCGACATCAGCGTCACGTTCGCGCGCGCGGCGAGCGGTGACAGGTCGGCGATCAGTCGACCGGAGGGGTCGAACACCGCCAGGCGCTTCGCTGCCATCGCATCATCCTACCCTGGGGACGCGTGAGAACGACGGGGCGATCGACGGAAACCATCGCCGAACTGGATCCACGCCTCACTCCTCGGGTTCCATCACGACCTCGGTCTCCGCGTCGTCGTCGTCGTCACGGCCCCGCTCGTCGAGGAGCTTGTTGACCAGTGCCTGGATCGCCTCCTTGGTTTCGTCGCTCGGATCGATGAACCGCGCCGCGATCTGATCGGTCATCAGATCCGCGGTCTCGACGCGCACGACCTCGGCCGCCAGCTGGACCGAGTGGCCCTCGGCCGTGAACAGGATCATGATCCGCTCGCCCTTCGCGAGCGTGAGTGGACCTTCGAGCTTCGCGCCGGTGATCGAGATGTTCTCGATCGTGAACCTCACCCCCAAGCGCTTGCCTGCCGTGACGGTCGCGACGATCGAGGTCGGCACGCGTGGTGCGCGTGGGGGATCGAACTCTGAGTCCATGGGCTATGACCCATCATCATAGCCCGATCAGCGGGCGACGCAGGCCCGGCCGGAGAGCGTGCCGGTGGTCGCAACCGAGGCGCAGCGATGCGTGCTCGGGCATCCCGCGTCATCGATGCACACCGAGGCGCACACCTTCGCGGTCGACGAGCTCGACTGCTTGACGCACAGGTTGCCGTCGCCGCCGCACGTCGTCACCGAGCCGCACGACGCACCGAGCTTGTCGGCACGGCCATACGGGTGGCCATGCGGGTCGTTGTCGATGCCGTTGACCCCCATGAACGCCGTGGTGTTCGGGGCCTGGTTCATCGTGCGCAACACATCGTCCCACGTGACTGGTTTGATGTTCTTGGTGCCATCGTTGCCGATCAGCGGGAACAGGATCTGCTCCATCGACTCCGCGCCCTGCGAGGTCCAAGTGTACGAGGTGGAGGTCACGATATCCATGTCCTTCAGCTCGCCGTTCGGACCGCGCTTCTTCGGGTTCATGCGGAAGCCGTCGGTGAACCGCGCGTAGGTCTGGCAGCCCTCGACCAGCAAGATCTGGTAGCCGTCCCTGAGCGCGAGCGTCGGGTACTCGGTCGGAGCGATCGTTCCGAGCGCGTTCGAGCGGAAGTCGGCGGTGAGCAGACGGCCGGAGACGCCGGCGTGCCCGTTGAACAGGATCACCTCCTTGGTGGCGAGCATCGAGACCAGCGCCGCGCGCAGCTTCGCGCCGTCGGTGGTGGGGCTCGTGACCATCCCCGGGTGGACGAGCTTGACCGAGATGTCGACGGGCTTGCCGTTGTAGATGCCCTTGCGGGTCAGCGGCGCGGAGTCGAGCTTGAGATCCGCGAAGGCGGTGACGCCGGTCGGCGGTGCGAACCCGAGTCCCAGCAGCTCGTCGAACAGCTGCTCGGCGTTCGCGAGATCGGCGCGACCGGCGTTGTAGTCCCAGCCGAACTGCGCGCCGACCTCGAGCTTGCCGTCCGCATACAGCCGGCCGTAGTCGAGGTAGGCGTTCTGCGATCGCGGCGCCTTGGTGACGATGACGGGCAGGGTCTCGACCATCGCGGCCGAGGCCGTGTTGGGATCCCAGGTATGCACGTCATAGCGGCTCTGCCAGCCACCGGCGAGCAGCTCGTCGTTGGTCAGCTTGCCGAGCTTCAGATCAATCTTCTTGCCGCTCCCGGCCGAGGTTCCCGGCACCACGTTGAGGAAGCTGTTCTGACCGGCGATCGTCGCCTCGAAGTTGAAGGTGAAGGTCAAGGCGTCGACCGCGGTCACCGAGAGCGACTTGACCGATGAGTTGCGCGCCATCGCGTGATAGCCGCCGTAGGACTTGTTGGCGTCCTCGGGCTCCTTGTCGGCGACATAGAGGTTCAAGAACCAGCCGATCTGGAGCAGCTTGGCCGAGACGATCTCCTTGGCCTTGTCGAGGCGCTGCGCATCCGTGAGCGCGAGGTCGGTCTCGGCGAGGGTGACCGTCGCGTCGGCCTTCGCGAGGTACTCGAGGGCGGCCGGGGACCGGAAGCTGTCCTCCTTGCCCTCGTCGATCACGGTGTAGTCGTCGGAGCTCGCAGCGTCATCGAAGCTCCCGCAGGCGGTAATGGCAAGGAGGGAGGCGGCGATCAGGGTCGTGCGCATGTTCGCGCGTCCGTTCCTCAACTTTCGTGCCTGCCCAACTCCGCAGCAGGATTGAGCCGCTCGGCGGCTACGCGAGTTGCCTGGCTGACGTTGATTGGTCCGACCGTGTGCGTAGCCCGTTATGCACCTGGCGAGACGCTACGCAGCTGATTGGCCCGGAGTGGCTCGCACTCGATCCACTCCCGCGGGATCCGTCTCCAGATTTCCACGAGTTGCGCACGCAGAGCCGATGGCACGCGGAGTGCTGTTCATCTTGCCGTCCCATGACTGATCGCGAAGCAAAGTCCCGTGCGGTGAAGATCCTCGCCAAGTCGATCTACCGTGACCTCGAAGCGCAGGGCTTTGACGAGAAGCAGATCGTGGCCCTCGCCACCGAGCTCATCAGCGAGGTGACCACCAAGATGTCGCGCGGTTCGAGCCCCAAGCTCCCGCAGCAAGTCGCGTAGCCGACCCGATCGGTACGCGTTGCAAAACGCATCACAGACGCATCACAGACGCACCGTGTGCGTCTGTTCTTGCGTTTCGGTTGGGTGACCAGGATACGACGGGCTGTCCCTGGCAGCACCCGGTGAATCGATCTAGGGTGCCCGGCATATGGCGAAGGTACGCATCGGCATCAACGGTTTTGGCCGCATCGGTCGCGGTTTCGTGCGCTGCCTCGCGGCGCATTCGAACGTGTTCGATCTGGTCCTCATCAACGACCTGACCGACGTCGGCACGCTCGGGCACCTGCTCAAGCACGACTCGGTGCACGGCAAGTATCCCGGCACGGTCGAGGTCAAGGACGGCGGCCTGGTGATCAACGGTGATCACGTCAAGATCAGCGCGCAGAAGGACCCGACGCAGATCGGCTGGAAGGAAGCGGGCGTCGACATCGTGATCGAGTCGACCGGCAAGTTCGTCGACAAGGAGGGCTGCTCGAAGCACCTCGCCGGCGGCGCCAAGAAGGTGCTGATCAGCTCACCCGCCAAGAATCCCGACGTGACGCTCTGCATGGGCATCAACCTCGAGATGTACAAGCCGGCCGAGCACCACATCATCTCGAACGCGTCGTGCACCACGAACTGCCTCGCACCCGTCGCGAAGGTCCTGCACGAGACCTTCGGCATCGTGAACGGCATCATGACCACGATCCACAGCTACACCAACGATCAGCAGATCCTCGACCTGCCGCACAAGGACCTGCGCCGTGCGCGCGCTGCTGCGCTGTCGATGATCCCGACCACCACGGGCGCCGCGAAGGCGCTGAAGGAAGTCCTCCCGTCGATGGCCGGCAAGCTCGACGGAATGGCGATCCGCGTCCCCACGCCGAACGTCTCGCTGGTCGATCTCACCGCGAGGCTCGAGAAGAAGGCATCGGCGGAGGAGGTCAACAACGCGTTCCGCGCCGCCGCCAAAGGACCGCTCGCTGGGATCCTCGCGGTCTCCGAGGAGCCGCTGGTGTCGTGCGACTTCAACGGTGATCTGCACTCCTCCACCGTCGACGCCGCGCTCACCACCGTCAGCGGGGATCTGGTGAAGGTCCTCAGCTGGTATGACAACGAGATGGGCTACTCGCAGCGGCTGCTCGACCTCGCGAAGTTCGTCGCGGAGAAGCTGTAGTCATGGCGTTGCCGGGTGGGATCAAGCACGTCGAGGAGCTGCCCGTCGAGGGCAAGCGCGTGTTCGTGCGCGTGGACTTCAACGTCCCGCTCGACAAGAAGACCAGGCAGATCACCGACGACGCGCGGATCATCGCGACGCTGCCGACGATCAAGCACCTGATCGAGCGCGGCGCGCGGATCGTCCTCGGCAGCCATTTCGGCCGCCCCGATGGCAAGGCCAAGCCCGAACTGTCGCTCGAGCCGGTCGCCGCACGCCTCGCGGATCTGCTGAAGATCGATGTCGCGCTCGCCGACGAGCCGGTGGGCGATGGCGCGCGCAAGGTGGTCAGTGACCTGCGCGATGGACAGATCGCGATGCTCGAGAACCTCCGCTTCGATCCGGGCGAGGAGGGCAACGACGAGACGTTCTCGCGCACGCTCGCGTCGTACTGCGACATCTACGTCAACGATGCGTTCGGCACGGCGCACCGCGCGCACGCGTCGACCGCCGGCATGGTGAAGTTCGTCGGCGAGAAGGGCGCGGGCTATGTGATGGCGAAGGAGATCGATTTCCTCACCCGCCTGCTCGGCAACGTCGATCGCCCGTACGTCGCGGTGCTCGGCGGCGCGAAGGTGTCCGACAAGATCGAGGTGCTCGACGCGCTGCTCGAGCGCGTCAACGGCATCGTGATCGGCGGCGCGATGGCCAACACGTTCCTCGAGGCGCAGGGCAAGTCGGTCGGCAAGAGCAAGGTCGAGAAAGACAAGCTCGCCAACGCGCGAAACTTTCTGCGCAAGGCGAGCGAGAAGAAGATCGCCGTGCATCTGCCCACGGATGTGATCGTGGCGACCAGCCTCGATGACAGCGAGGGCTCTAAGCCGGTGTCGGTCGATGCGATCCCCGCCGAGTCGATGGCGCTCGACATCGGTCCAGCCACCGCCGAGGCGTTCAAGAAGGTCCTCGGTGCGGCACGTACGATCTTCTGGAACGGCCCGATGGGGGTGTTCGAGAAGCCGAAGTTCGCGGCCGGCACGGCGGCGATCGCGCGTGCGCTCGCCGAGAACAAGCTGGCGCTCACCGTCGTCGGCGGCGGTGATTCGGCTGCGGCGATCGCGCAAGCGGGCCTCGCCGACAAGGTCAGCCACGTCTCGACCGGCGGCGGCGCCTCGCTCGAGTTCGTGCAGGGTCTCGATCTGCCGGGCATCGCGGCCCTGCGCCCGTAGATCTCGTTACTTCGAGCCGTCCCAGCCGCTGCGAACCGAGCCCTTGACCTCGTCCCACTTGCGGTCGTTCTTCAGCGAGCTCCATTCGTCGGAGAGCTTGGACTCGACCTTGTCATCCCACTGGGGGCTGTCCTTGCCGTACTGCGAGCGCGCGCCGGCGCCGTAGCGATAGCTCGGTTCGACGTCTTCCCACTTCTCGTGCTTGTTCTCGTCCTTCCCGCTGTGACCCGGCGGGTTCGGCAGATTGCCGACCGGGATGCCCTCTTTGCCCGCCGCCTGCTTCACGGTGTCGCCGACACCCTGGTTGAGCTCGTGACCCTTGCTCGACAGGTCCGCCTTGGTCTGCTCCCAGTCGCGCTTGAGCGCGGCCTTGATCCGATCCCAGGTGCTGTCGTGATGCTCCGTCCACCAGTTTGGCTTGTTCATGCCCTCGCAGGGTGCATGGGGTGCGCCAGCGCACGGGCCGGGAATCACAAGACGACGGAGCGCGCCGCGGTCGCGCTGCGCGCGGGCGCTCAGTTCGCGTCGTTGATGCCGAAGAAACCGCGGATCTTTCCGAGCAGGTCCTGCTTCGCGGTCTGCATCCGGTTCCGGCGCTGATCGTCGCGCTCGTCCCGCGCGGCGGAGAGCGCGCTCTTGCGCTGCACGAGGACCTCGGCGATCTGGTCGGCGATCGCCGGCGTCTCGCGGAGGATCGCCTGGAACGCGGGCTTGGTGACGCGATAGGTGACGAGGTCGGTGGCGGCGACCACCGTCGCAGTGCGGGCCTCGCCGGTCATCAGCGACATCTCGCCGAAGAACTGGCCGGCGCGCAGGGTGGCGACCTCGCGCTCCTCGCGGCCACTGCCGATCCGCACGGTGGCCTCGCCCGCGACCAGCATGTACAGGCCGTCGTCGCGCTCGCCCTCGCGGCACACCGCCTCGCCGCGAGCGAACGGCATCGCCACCAGATCGGCGGCGAGCGTCTCGCGCAGGTTCGCCGGCATGCCGCGGAACAGGTCCACCGAGGCCACCGCTTCGAGCCGCGCGGCGATCTCCTCGCCGTGCTTGCGCGCCTCGCGCTCGGCGGTCTCGTGGGTGACGAACACGGTGCTCGCCGGGATCGACATCGGGATCCCCGCGCGGCGCAGCGCGAACCACACGCGGATCCGAACCGCGCTGTCGGTGCCGTCATCCACGCTGAGGTCGGTCAGCCAGTAGCGGACCTCGTAGACCGCGAAGCTATCCTTGATCCCGTAAAACACGACGTTGGCGCACGGCTCGATCGCCATGTTCGGCACCGGCTCGACGAGCGCGGCGGTCACGGCGTTGATGACGTCGGTCGGCGGCGTGCGGAAATCGACGTAAAACTCGATGCGGCGGCGCAGCTGCGTGGCGCCGCCGATCTTCTGGCCGAGGATCATCACCTGGCTCTTCACCAGCGTGCCGTTGGGGATGATCACGGTCTCCCAGTTTCGAGTCTCGATCGCGGTGTAGCGCCAGCGGATCTCGGTGACCTTGCCGGTCGGCAGGCCCGCACCGAGCGTGATCCAATCGCCGACCTTCACGCTCTTGTCGAGCTGCAGCGAGAGCCCGCCCATCACGTTGCCGAGCGTGTCCTGCAGCGAGAAGCCGATCACCGCGGTCAGCACCGCGGACGTCGTGATGAGGCCTGCGATCGAGAACCCGGCCTTCTTGCCGACGGCGATGAACACGACGAGCACGCCGACGGCGGTGACCAGATCGATCATGATCCGCGGCAGCACGAAACCGACGCGCGGCAGCAGCACGCGGAACGCGGCGGTGGTGCCGAGATTGACGATCAGCAGCAGCTCGAACGCGAGGCCGCAGGTCTCGGCGACGTGCGTGTCGTAGTCACCCGCTACCTGCGCCGCGGCCACGAGCACGGAGATCAGATGACCGAGCAGCAGCGTCGTCGCCGCGCGCATGTGATAGCGCTCGACGCCCTTCGCGCGGACCACCATCACGCGGACGATCAGGAACGCGAGCACCATGAACGGCGTACGGGCCTCCCATGCCTGATCGACGAGCGCGTGCCAGAACCCCATCGGATCGCAGTTTAGCGCGCCAGGTAGGTCTCGATCAGCGCCGTGACCGCCTTGTCGTGCGGCTTGCACGCCTTGCGACCCGAGAGCGTTCCAAGCACCACGTTACCGGCGGTTTGCGTGACCGTGCCGTCCGGAGTTTCGCGGATCGGGTGCGTGGCCGAGATCGCCGGTTGGTCGCGCGTCCTGGTCTTCACGGTCGTGGTGCCCTGCTTGATCGACCACGCGTCGAGATCCGCGGGTCCGGTGAGGTCGTAGCGGATCTTGCCATCCGCGGAGGTGAACGACAGCGTGATCTGCACGGTCGGCGCCGCCACCACGAGGGCGGCGAACAGCTTCGCGCCAGCTTCGGTCTCGGTTCCGGTCACGTTCCCGAGTGGGACCGCCGGCTGGGCGTCCTGGATCAACGTGACCTCTCCCGCCGAACCGACCGTGATCATCCACGGCAGCGGCGCGACCTTGTACGTCCGTCCCGTTCGCTCGACGCCCGACCATGTCAGCTTCTGCGTGCCGATCACGATGTCGCCACCGGCGAGCTTGCCCACGGACCCGCACGGTCCTTCGACCTCACCGCCGGCGGTCAGCGCGAGCAGCGGCTCGCCGCCCGGCGTGGTCCAGCGCAGCGGCACGACCTTGCCCACCAGGTCGGGTGCAGTGGGCGCCGCCTCGTTCGACTTCGAGCCGCAGCCGGCCGCGACGACTCCGAAACAGACGATGGCGCCGAGGTTTCCCACGGCGCCATTATCTCACGGGAACGGATCACGCGAGCGGAAGGTTCAGGTCGAGCCTAGTTCTCGACGAATGCCTTCAGTCGCTTGCTGCGCGACGGGTGCCGGAGCTTGCGCAGGGCCTTCGCCTCGATCTGGCGGATGCGCTCGCGGGTGACCTCGAAATCCTGACCGACCTCCTCGAGAGTGTGGTCGGACTTCTCGCCGATGCCGAACCGCATGCGGAGGACCTTCTCCTCGCGCGGGGTCAGGGTCGCCAGCACCTTGCGGGTCTGGTCGGCGAGGTTCACGGAGATCACGCTCTCGCTCGGCGAGATGATGCTCTTGTCCTCGATGAAGTCACCGAGGTGAGAGTCCTCCTCCTCGCCGATCGGTGTCTCGAGCGAGATCGGCTCCTTCGCGATCTTCAAGACCTTGCGGACCTTGTCGAGCGGCAGCTCCATGCGCTCGGCGATCTCCTCGGGGGTCGGCTCGCGGCCGAGCTCCTGGACGAGGTAGCGGGTGGTGCGCACCAGCTTGTTGATCGTCTCGATCATGTGGACCGGGATACGGATCGTGCGCGCCTGGTCGGCGATCGCGCGCGTGATCGCCTGGCGGATCCACCACGTGGCGTAGGTCGAGAACTTGTAGCCGCGCTTGTACTCGAACTTGTCGACGGCCTTCATGAGGCCGATGTTCCCTTCCTGGATCAGGTCGAGGAACTGGAGGCCGCGGTTGGTGTACTTCTTCGCGATCGAGACCACGAGGCGGAGGTTGGCCTCGACCAGCTCGCTCTTCGCGCGATCGGCCATCCGCTCGCCCTCGTGGAGGTCGCGGAACGTGGAGCGCAGCTCGGGCGCCGTGCCGCGGGCTTCCTCCTCGATGATGGCGACCTTGCGCGTCGCCTGCTTGATCTGCTCCTCCATCTCCTCGAAATCGGCGAGCGTCATCATCGTCTTCTTGCCGACGGCGCGCGCCTTCTGCGGATTCGCCCGCATCTCGCGCAGCGTCTTCCGGATCTCATTGGCCGGCTGACCGGCCTTGCGCTCGCACTCGCGAACCTCGAGCTCCGCCTTGTCCAGCTTGATGATGATGTTCTTCAGCTGCGCGACGATCCGGTCGACCGTGGGCTTGTTGAGGCGGAGGTCCGAGAGCTCCTCGAACATCTGCGCGCGGTTGTCCCGCATCGCCTCCTTGGTCTTCTTCTTCTTGCCCTCGGTATCCTGCTCGCCGAGCTTCTCCTCGAGCTTCTCGGTGTCGCGCTGGAGCTTCTTGACCTTGTCGATGATCTTGCAGACGCGGTCGACGTAGAACTGCTCGTTGAACTCGGCCTCGTCCTCGTCGATGTCCTTGACGACGTCCTTGACGCGGACCTTGCCGTGGCGCAGCCGCTCGCCGATCGCGATCAGCTCCTCGACGGCGACCGTCGAGTTGAGCACGGCCTGAAGCATCTTGCGCTCGCCGTCTTCGATGCGCTTCGCGATCTCGACCTCGCCCTCGCGGGTGAGCAGCGAGACCGAGCCCATCTTCCGCAGGTACATGCGGACCGGATCGCTGGTGCGCGAGTACGCGTACTCCTCGTCCTCGTCGACCTCTTCCTTCTCGTCCTTCTCGGCGCCGATGCCGAGCGGCCCTTCCTTGGGCGGCTGGTCGACGAGATCGGGGCGCCGGTTGCCCGTGCCGTCGACGACCTCGATGCCATGCTCGCCGAGCGCGGACAGCCAGCCATCGATCTGATCGGTGGAGACCACGTCCTCGGGCATGTGGTCGTTGACCTCGTCATAGGTGACGAAGCCCTTCGACTTGCCGAGCTCGATGAGCTTGTCGCGCATCGAGTTGCCATCGCGCGCGCCGTCCTTGGGAGCCCGGCCGCCCTTGCCCTTGCGGGTCTCGGCCTCGAGCGCCGCGGCATCTGCCTCGAGCGAGGCGCTCGGGCGCTTCACCGGGGGCAGGGTGATGTCGTCCTCGTCGGCGTCATCGAACGCGGCGAGCGGGACCGCATCGTCATCGTCGAGATCGAGCTCGGGACGCGGCCCCTTGGCGCCGGGGCCCGGTGCCTTCGCGCCCTTGCCGGGCTTCGCGGCCTTCGGGATCGGTACGAAGTCATCGTCATCGTCGTCGTCGCTGAAGTCGCCGTCCTCGTCGCGCGTGCGCGCCGGCTTGCCGGTCTTCATCGGCTGCTTGAGCGGCTTGGGAGCCTCGGGCTTGACGACGCCGTTGGTCGGGGGCTTCTTCGCCGTGGCAGCGTCCGCCTTCTTGGGGTCCTTGACGTCTGGCTTCTTGGCATGGGCAGCCTCCGGCTTCTTCGCCGTAACTGCCGCCGCCTTCGGTGCCACCTTGGTCTTCGCTGATGGGGTACGAGCCATGACTAGTCGACCTGCTTTCCTGGAGTCTCGGAAGCCAATGAAGTTTTGATCCGCGCGGCGGCCTCGTGGTCGCCCTTGCGTTCTGCGATCGCGAGCTGCATCAGGAGGCGCGCGCGATCGCGGTTGCCACTGCGGTCTGCCTCGATGAAGCTCTTCTCGAGCTCGTTTCGACCGACGGTCGCTGCACGCTGCGTCAGGTTGGTCGTCATCTTGATCAGCTCGGCGCGAGGATCTTTTGTCTCGGCGTACTTGCCGGAGAGGACATGTTCGGCCGAAGACTTGGGCAACTGCACAGGGGCTTGCTCGTGCAGGGACCTACCCTCCCGAGCCGCGGAATACATGTCGCGAAGGCGGGTATCCGTCAAGAGCCAAAAAGCCTTGTCTGCTTCGACGGTTGCGATCAGGGAGGAGTGATCTGCCAGGAGGGTGATGACCTCCAGCTCCTCGATCGGGACCTTGAGCTCGGGGACGGGCGCTGCCTCCGAGGGCGGGCGGCGGTCCTCGGGAGTGTTCGGAGACCCGTACGACCGCTGGGACGGCCCACCCTGCGACGATCCGGCCTGCGAGGCGCGCTGGACCGCGTTCCTTACCACCGCGGTATCGACTCCGAGCGCGGTCGCCAACGTGTGCAGGAGTAGATCACGCTTTACCTGGTTCGCAACTTTCCCGAGGAGCCGCCCGGCCTCGTCGAGGGCGCGGGCGCGGGCATCGGCGTTGCCGCGGGCCTTTCCCCACACTTCGTTGGCGAAGTACTCGATGCCGCCCTGGGCCCGGTCCACGGCCTCGCGCAGCATCAGCGCGCCGCCGCCGGCGACCAGGCTATCGGGATCGACGCCATCGGCGAGCGGCCCGGCTCCGCCCGACTTGCCGTGGCCCGGCCGCCGCGCGACCTGGACCTCGACCTCGGCCTCGACGCACATTTGCAGTGCGTGGATCGTGGCCTTGTAGCCGGCCCGATCGCCGTCGTAGAGCAGCACTACCCGCTCGGTCAGCCGCTTCAGCACGGTGACCTGCTCGATCGTCAGCGCCGTGCCGAGCGGGGCGACGACCTCGCCGAACCCGGCCTGGTGGAGCGTGATCACGTCGAAGTTGCCCTCGACGAGCAGCACGCGCTTCTGGCTCTGCATCGCCTCGCGCGCCTGGGCGAGCCCGAACAGCAGCTTGGACTTCTTGTAGACCGCGCTCTCGGGGCTGTTGATGTACTTCGGCGGCTCGCTGCCATCGGGCGCGGGCTGCGGCGCGCCGACCAGCCGCGACGAGAACCCGACGACCTCGCCGCCGGGGACGATCACCGGGCACACCAGGCGGTCGCGATTGCGATCGTAGTAGCCGCTGCTCGGCCGCGGCGAGATCAGGCCGAGGCGCACCGCGAGCTCCAGATCGACGCGCTTTGCCTTCAGGTGATCGGCGAGCAGGCCCCACTCGGCCGCCGCATAGCCGAGCTGGAACTTGTCGGAGGTCTCGGTGGTGACGCCGCGCTTCGCGAGATACGCACGGCCCGGCTCGCCGCGTTGATCGGCGAGCAGCTCGCGATAGAACGCGGTCGCCATCCGGTTGATGTCGAGCATCGCGACCCGCTCGCCGCGCGCCTTGCGCAGCTCGGGGGCCTCCTCGATCCGCGGCACCGTGATGTTGAACCGGTTCGCGAGCTGCTCGGCTACCTCGACGAAGCTCTTGCCCTCGAGCTCCATGATGAACGTGAACACGTCACCGTGCTTCTGGCAGCCAAAGCAGTGGAAGAATCCCTTGTCCGGGGACACGTTGAACGACGGGGTCTTCTCGCCGTGGAACGGGCATAGCCCTTTCCAGTTGCGACCCGCCTTGCGCAGCTGAACGTGCTGGCCGATCACCGCGATGATGTCAGCGGCGTCCCGGATCTGTGTGATGACGTCGTCCGGAATCATCCCAAAAACCCGAGCCGCGAACCATGACCGATCCGCGGTGCAAACGCGAGGGCGAGCGCGAGCGACCTAGTGCTCTGATGTAGGTGCCGTGGGGACGGTGGACGAGGCCGGTGGCCGGGCGCGACTCCCATCGACCAGCGTGTACACCACGAGCACGAGGGTCAGCGCGATCCAGAGGCCGAGCAGCGTCTGCATCGCCTTGGTCGTCCCGCGGGCGACCTTGGGGCCATGGTCCTCTTGACCCAGATCATGCCGGTGCTTCTTGCGTTGCGTCCCGGGGATCTCGCTCTCGTCGGTCATCGCGCCGGAACGTGCCCTAGCCGGTCGGCCTCGTCAATCCCACGGCGTCAGCGGCTGGCGTCGCGCATCAGGCGCTGGAACGCAGCGCCCGCGGCTGCGGCGATCGACTCGGCCGTGCCGCTCGGCGTATCGGTCTCGGTCACCATCGCGATCAGGCATATCACCTGACCACCGATCGATACGGGCACGACCACGAGCTCGCCCTGGGCGCCGAGCGAGACCATCAGGCGCTGGTCGAGGGGCCCGAGATCGGTCCTCGGCGCGCGCGTCGTGGTGTTGCGGTGCGAGGCTCGGGGTACCAGGCCCGGTTGATCGAGCGGCACCGAGATCTCTGCCTCGGGAGCACCCGAACGGCAGAAGCCCTTCCAGCTGGTCGCGATCTGTCCACGCACCACCAGCAGGCTCGCCGCGTGACACGACGGTTCAAACCGGAACAGGGTCTCGATCGCGAGCGACGCGACCTTGTCGCGATCAGTGGCCCGGCGGATCTCTCGCGTGGCCTCGCCGAGCGTGTTGCCGGTCGAGCCGGTCGGGGGAGTGAGCGGGATCCGACGGATCGCGATCCGCGCGAGCGCGGCGATGTGCGCGCCCGATCCCGAGGAGCCCATCGGCGTGGCGCCCGCATCGGGTTCCGGCGCCACATCGGCGATCGTGCGGACGTAGGTGCGCCGCTCCTTGCCGGAGGAGTGGTCGTCGATGAAGGCGGTCGGCACCCCGCCGTCATCGACCGGCGGCCACGGCGGTAGATCATCGAGCTCCGCGAACGCTCCGGCGGGCTCGTCCTCGGCCTCCGTGGGAGCGCGCTCCATCGTCAACTGCTCGTCGTCCTCGAAGCCGATCGAAACCTCGTGGCGCCCGAGCTGCACCGGCGCGGTCAGCGCGCGGTCGGGTGCCTCGAGCTGCAGCTCGGGCTCGGACGCCGCCTCGGCATCGAACGTGATGTGGTGGAACGATTCGCGCGAAAGCCCCGGCGACCGCATGAAGCGCGTTGGCCGAGTGAGCCCGTAGACCTTCTCGAGCTGGTAGCGGATGCGCAGCTCCGCCGCGACCGCGGGGATCAGCATCCGCGGGTCCACACACAGCTCGTCGGCGATCAGCGCGAGGTGCTTCGGCGCCAGCGGTGCGGTGGTCGCGATCACGATCTTGCGGTCACTGCCGACCCGCACCAGTGGCACCACCGAAAGCTTGTGGGCCACATCGGGCGAGAGCAGCAGCTGCAGCTCGCGATCCGGCTTCTCGAAGTGCCGCGCGAGCGCAGACGGCATGTGGTGCTGCTGGCCGAGCACGCTCGACAGCTGGTCGAGATCGACCAGGCCGAGCTCGATCAGGTTGGTGCCAAGACGTGCACCCCACATGACCTGCGCCCGGAGCGCCTGGTCGATCTGCTCGAAATCGAGCAGGCCCGCAGCGGCGAGGAGCTCCCCCAGGCGGGCCATGATCGTGCTCAGTCTATCAACTCAACTAGGCGACGGTGACGCCGGGCGCCAGGTACACGTCCTGGATCGCCTGGAGCAGCTCGACGCCCTCCTTGAACGGCCGCTGGAACGCCTTGCGACCGAGGATCAGGCCCATGCCACCCGCGCGCTTGTTGATCACGGCGGTCATCACGGCATCGCGGAGGTCGTTGTCGCCGGCCGCACCGCCCGAGTTGATGAGGCCCACGCGGCCCATGTAGCAGTTCGCCACCTGGTACCGCGTCAGGTCGATCGGGTTGTCGGTGGTCAGCTCCGAGTAGACCTTCTTGTGGGTCTTGCCCAGGCCCTTGAGCGCGGGGTCGTTGTACCCGCCGTTATTCTCGGGGAGCTTCTGCTTGATGATGTCGGCCTGGATCGTCACGCCGAGGTGATTGGCCTGGCCGGTCAGGTCCGCCGACAGCGACATGTCGCCGGCGGCGGTCTTGAACGCGTTGTTGCGCACGTAGCACCACAGCACCGTGAACATGCCGAGCTCGTGCGCCTGGGCGAACGCCTCGGAGATCTCGTGGAGCTGGCGGCGCGATTCGGGGGCGCCCCAGTACACGGTGGCCCCGATGCCCTGCGCGCCCATGTTCCAGCACGTCTTCACGTTGCCGAACAGCGTCTGGTCGTACGTGTTGGGGTAGCTGAGCAGCTCGTTGTGGTTGATCTTCACGATGTACGGAATCTTGTGCGCGAACTTCCGCGCGGTGATTCCGAGCACGCCGAACGTCGATGCGACGGCCGAGCAACCGCCCTCGATCGCGAGCTTGATGATCGCCTCCGGATCGAAGAACGCGGGGTTTGGAGCGAACGACGCGCCGGCCGAGTGCTCGATGCCCTGGTCGACGGGCAGGATCGAGACATACCCAGTGTTGGCCAGCCGCCCATGCCCGAACATCGACTGCATCGCGCCGAGCACGCGCGTGCTGCGGTCCGAGCTGCGGGCGTAGATCTCGTCGATGTACGACGGCGAGGGTAGGGTGAGCGACCCCTTCGCGATGGTCTTGCACTGGTGGTCGAGCAGCGTGGCGTGCTCGCCGAGAAGGTCGCGGATCTGCGGTAGCTCCATGCCGGCGTTGTACCAGCGATCACGATCGACGTCCGCGACCCGATGGAAATGGTTGATCCTTGCAGGGAGGGCCGTTACAAAGCTGCATCACACGCCGGGAGTCGTCCATGCGCCTCACTTCTCTTGTCTCCGTTCTCGCCCTCGCCCTGACTGCCGCCGCGTGCGGTGGCGATGGCGGGAAAACCACCCCAGACGCCAAGGTCGAGGACATCGGCTTCAACAAGCCGACGGCTCCGCTCAAGGCCAACCACGAGGTCTCCAAGAACAACTGGGCCGAGGACGGCCCGGCGGATCTCAGCTGCCTCGGCACGCCGAGCGCCGACATGGCAACGACCACCGCGGTCGCCCTGACCACCCGCGTCGATGACTTCCAGAGCGGCAGCGCTCGACCCGGAACGTCGGTGACCGTGTTCCAGAACCAGGACACCGGCTCGCCGATCGGCGCTCCGGTGATGTCGGATGGGAACGCGATGGTGACCGTCAACCTCCCCGTGGGGACCAAGCGATTCGGCTTCAAGATGACGGAGGCGAACTCGCTTCCGACGCTGCTGCTCAATCAGACGCTCAACCCAACGATGGCGGCACAGACGCTCACGCGGATCCAGATCGTGTCGACGGCCACCGCGCAGACGCTCCCCGCCCTGATCGGCGTCTCGCGTACGCCCGGCACCGGCATTCTCGCGGGCGCGGTGCGGGACTGCGCCGGCAAGGAGATGTCGAACTTCATCGCCACGGTCTCGAGCACCGAGGCCACCGCGACCAGCCCGGTCAGCGGCGTCGCGCACGTCTCTGGCGTCGACACCTACTACTTCTCCGCATCGGTCGGCCTCCCGGTCCGCCACTCACAGCAGGACTTCGCGTCGAAGGACGGCTTGTTCATGGCGATCGAGATGGCGCCGACGCCGACCGCGTACGTGCAGGTCTGGGGCTACAAGACGCAGGCCGATGTCGACGCCGACAAGCTGACGCTGATCGCGCAGCTGAAGAGCGCGGTGATCGCCGACGTCGTGATCACCGGCTCGTACGACCCGTTCCGCACGAACTGATCCGAGATCGGGTACCGTTCCAGCAGTGACGGCGCCGGCTCCACGGAATCATGGCCGCGACGCGCTGATCGCGTGGGCTGCCGTGGCCGTGCTGATCGCGGGGCTGGTCCGGATCAACATCACGTTGCCCGCGATCGGCCACCTCGGCTCGGCGCTGGTCGCGGTGCTGTTCCTCTACGTGCCCGTGTTCTACGCGTGGCGGCGCAACGAGGATCTGTTCGACTACGGCTTCCACGCCGCACCCGTGAAGCGCGGGCTGGTCACGGCGGCTGTCGCGATCGGCGTGATCTTTCCGATCTTCGCGATCGGCTACTTCGCGTTCTACGAGGTCGCCTGTGGCTCGGACCTGCTCGTGCACCTCGTACCGAATCACATGTGCGCGCGCTTCAGCGGGCTGGCCGGCGTTCATGCACCGCAGCTCACCGAGAAGCTGCTCGAATTCTGCGCCGTCCAGCTGATCGTCGTGGCGCTACCCGAGGAGCTGTTCTTCCGTGGCTTCCTGCTCGGCCTGCTCGAGAAGCACTTCCCACCGAAGCGGCGGATTCTCGGAGGCGGCGTGGGCCTCGCGCTCGTGATCTCCGCCGCGATGTTCGCGCTGATCCACCTGCCGAAGGACGGCGATCCGCGGGCGCTCGCGACATTCTTCCCGGGTCTGCTATTTGGGTGGATGCGCTCCGCGACCGGCTCGATCATGGCCTCGACGCTGACCCACGCCGGGTCCAACATCTTGATCCGGTTCTTGGACCTCATGGTGCTCCGGTGACGATCGCGGCCCTGTTTGACATGGACAACACGCTGCTCCGCGTCGATACCGGCATGTCGTGGACGAAGTTCCTCTACCGCCGCGGCGAGCTGCCGCCCAGGATGATGGCCAAGGCCGTCTACTGGAGCACCCTGTACAAGCTCGCGGTGCTCGACATGGAGGCGGTGTTCACGAAGTTGTGTCTCGGCCTCGAGGGCAACTCCGAGGACGAGATGATCGCGAAGTGCGATGTCTGGTACCGCGAGCACATCGCCGACGAGGTCGCGCCGGCGGCGCGCGTCGCGATCGAGCACCACCGCCGGGCCGGGCACCTCGTCGTGCTCGCCACCGGGTCGACCTGCTATGCGGCGCGCCCGGTCGCGCGCGCCGTCGGCATCGATCACGTGCTGTCGAGCGAGCTCGAGGTCTCGGGCGGGGCGTTCACCGGCCGCCCGAGCGCCCTGTGCTTCGGCCACCACAAGGTCGCGCTCGCGGAGCGATGGGCCGAGCGCCACGGCGTCGACCTCGCGCGCAGCTACTTCTACTCCGACAGCTACAACGACCTGCCGATGCTCGAGCGGGTCGGCACCGCGATCGCCGTCAATCCGGACTCCCGCCTCCGCCGCCTCGCGCGCAAGAACGGCTGGGCCGTCCAGCAGTGGTCCTAGCGACGCCACCGTGGCATCCGTCACGACAATCAGGCGCCGAGGCTGCGCTCGGTGTAGCCGATGGCGTCGGTCGGGATGCCGAGCACGGTCAAGATCGTCATCGGCGTCGATGCACCGAGGATGTGGTCGACCCGCGGGTAGCCGGGGTTGGTGCCGGGGCGGTTGTCCCACCGGACGGGCGGCTCGAGGCCCTTGAACACGGTGACGCTGAACCAGCCGGTCTGCGCGTTGTACATGATGTCGTAGACCGGTCCGGTGAGCTCGGCGGCGTAGTCGATGACGAGGTCGCCGGGGCGCCCGGTGACGAGCGTTCCGAGCGCGTTCGCGCGCACCGCGATACGCGCGTTCATGCCGACCGCGACGACCTGCTCGGGCGTCGCTCCGACGATCACGGCCGCCGTGCGCGTCTGAACCGTGGCTTCGTCCAGCATCGTCCTCGCAACATACCCGACGGCGACGAAGTTCCTAGGCCGTGCGGCCCGGACGAACGGCGAGGCCCTCCGATCGCCGACACGACGCGAGCGATCGGGATCGGTTTTGCGAATAACCATTGATCTCGAAGCCGGATCCGTTGTGTATGCTGCGCTCGAATGACGAGCTCGTCCGTGGTGCGCGGCCTCGCAGCGATCCCCGCCGTGCGGCGGTTGATCGAGCTGGCTCTCGACGAGGATCTGGGTCGTGGTGACGTGACCTCACAGGTCACTCTTGGCAGCGATGGCCCCGCAGTGGTGGCTGACATGAACGCGCGCGAGCCGATCGTCGCGTTCGGCGTCGAGGTCGCTGCCGCGGTGTTCCACATGGTCGATCCACGGATCGAGCTCGAGATCCACGCACCCGATGGTTCGCGGGTCGAGCGCGGTGCGCTGCTGATCACGGCGCGTGGTCCTGCCCACAGCGTACTTGCAGCCGAGCGCACGGCGCTGAACTTCGCGCAGCGGCTGTCGGGTGTGGCCACGCTCGCGAAGCGCTACCACGAAGCGGTCGTGGGAACGAAGGCACGCGTCGTCGATACCCGCAAGACCACGCCCGGCTTCCGCGTGCTCGAGAAGGCGGCCGTGCTCGCCGGGGGCTGCGCGAATCATCGGTTCGATCTCGGGTCGGGCATCCTGATCAAGGACAACCACATCGCCGCGTGCGGCTCGGTGCGCGTCGCGGTCGAGTCCGCCAAGGCGCGCGCGCCGCATCCGCTGCGCATCGAGGTCGAGGTCACGAACCTCGGCGAGCTCGACGAGGCGCTCGCCGCCGGCGCGGAGATCGTGCTGCTCGACAACATGACGCCATCACAGGTCGAGGTCGCCGCCGCTCGCGCGCACGGCCGCGGGGTGATGGTCGAGGTCTCGGGCGGGATCACGCTGGCGACGATCGGGGACTACGCGCGCGCGGGCGCTGATCTGATCTCGGTCGGCGCGCTGACCCACTCGGCTCCTTCGGTCGATATCGGACTGGACGTACGCACCTGATGAAAGCGCCCTACTTGATCCCTCCGCTCGCGCGCTGGCTCGGCACCCAGCGCATCGATCTCGCGGAGTGCGGCTCGACCAATGACGAGGCAGGTCGACTCGCCCGCGCGGGTGCGCGCCACGGAACGATCGTGATCGCCTCCGCGCAGCGCACGGGACGCGGCCGCGAGGGCAGGGCGTGGCAATCGCCCGCCGGCATGGGCCTCTATCTATCGGCGGTGTTACGGCCGCCGCTGCCGCTCGTCGATGTGCCGCCGATGACGCTCGCGATCGGCATCGGCCTGTGCGACGCGGTCCGGGCGACGGGAGCGCCCGCCACCCTGAAGTGGCCCAACGACCTGCTGGTCGATCGCAAGAAGCTCGCAGGCGTACTGGTCGAATCGCAGAGCCAGGGCACGCGGCTCGAGGCCGTGGTGATCGGCATCGGCGTGAACATCGCCGGCCGGTTGCCAGCGGAGGTCTCGGACACCGCGATCACGCTCGAGGATGCGGCGGATTCGCAGATCGATCGCGAGGCGTTCATCGCGGCGGTGCTCGCGAACGTCGAGCACTGGGTCGATCGCTACGTCGCGATGGGGCTCCAGGCGATCATCCCAGCGTGGCAGGATCGGATGGCGGTCGGGCTGTCTGCACGTGCCACCGTGGATGGCGCCACGCTGATCGGCACGGTCGACGGCCTCGATGACGATGGAGCGCTGCTGCTTCGTGGCGCCGATGGTGCGGTGCACCGCGTGCGCTCCGGCGACGTGGAAGTGATCAAGCCCACGGCCGGGCTGGAGCATCACGCCGCGCCGTGCTCTATCTAGAGGTTCGAGGCACCACCATGAGCAACCGCGTAATTTACACGATCATGGCGGTCGTGGTGATCGCCGCAGTGATCGGGGTCTACGTGATGGCCCAGGGCTCCGCCGAGGAGCCGCCGGTCACCGTCGACAAGCCGAAGCCGACCGGCACCGGGTTCGCCGGCCCTGGCCATGGCCCGGCGACCTCGCCGTCGCTACCGCCGGCGCCGGGCAGCGGTAGCGCAGCGCCCGATGATCTCCCGCCCAGGGTGAAGGAGTACGCCGCGAACGGCGCGATCATCCGGGATCACCGCTCCGGGACCCACGCACCGATCGATCTCGATCCGAGCGCCACGCCGGCGAACACGCACAAGCTGCAGCCGACCTTGACCAAGGCCGTCGCCGATCGCGTGCGCGAGGTGATGCATGCGTGCGTCGTCCACCTGCCGGCGAGCGCGCGGGGCAGCAATCCGCGGCTGGAGGGGACGATCAACATCGCGATCAAGGCCAAGCAGGTCTCGATCAACAAGGCGGCGATCAATGTCCGGGACGTCAACGGCGAGGCGGCGGAGGCAACGCGGCAGTGTATCGAGCAGAACAGCCTCACGATCACGCAACCCGCGGGAGACGAGGAGGATCTGTCGAGCTATGACATCACCTTGTCGTTTGCGTTGATCTGACCGCAGCGCCCCTGGGACGTCGTGGCGTCGCCCGGGATACACCCTGCGAGCACGTGTCACCGTCCCGCCATGCACATCGGGGCGGGAGCGTAGTACTGGTTCTCACGTCACTCGCACAGGCCACATCCGTTGATGCACCCCACCCCGATATGTATAGTCGCGCGCCCCATGAGCCGGCGCCTCGACCTATTCAAGTCGCTTCGCAGGAGCGCAGCGATCATCGCCGTGCTGGCGATCTCGTTCGGGTCTGTCGGGTGCGAGCAGCTGGACGGTCGCAACCGCACGCGCAAGGGCAATCGGCTATTCCGCGAGACCCAGTTCATCGACTCGGTCGCTGAATACGAGAAGGCGCTGTCCGAGGTCGATGCCCCGATCATCCACTACAACCTGGGCCTCGCCTATTCGAAGGTGTTCAAGCCCGGCCTCGACAAGCCGGTCCGGCTCGGCATCAAGGGTACGTTCACGTGTGATGTGATCCCGAAAGTGACCTACGCGACGGCGTCGGTGTGCGTGAAGGACGGCGATCGCCGGTTCGACGATTGCGACGCTAAAAGCGTGTGCGCCTCGAGCTTCGAGTGCAAGCAGACCGAGCTCTGCGTGCTCGAGCCGGCACAGCTCGCCGAACACGCCGCAAACAACTTCCTCGCGTGGCTCAAGGCCAACCCCAAGGACGACGACACCCGCAAACAGATGACGCAGGTGTGGATCGACTCCAACCAGTTCCCGCTCGCGATCGACTACTGGACCGGCCTGCTCAAGGACAAGCCGAAGGATGCCGAGATCATGGGTAACCTCGCGGGCATCAACCTCAAAGCGGGAGACTGGCGCAAGTCGATCGAGTGGTACCTGCAGGTCGCTGACGCCGCGACCGACGAGAGCAACAAGGTCGGCGCGTACCAGTTCATCGGCAACGTCGCCTGGTCCAAGCTCAACTCGAAGTCGCTGACCTCGGCCGAGACCATCGAGCTCGCCGATCGCGGGATCGGAGCCCTTCAGAAGGCCGCCGAGCTGTCCCCCAAGAACGCGAAACTCTACGGGCTTCAGGCGTCGATCTACAACTTCCGGGCGCTCGCGCACGGAGCGTCCTGGGCATCGGCGATCGATCGCGCAAGTGCGCAAGATCTCCAGCGCCTCTCGCGCGTTCTAGCCGAAGAGGCGAAGAAAGCTGCGGGCGGAGGTGCGCCAACCACCCCCATCACCCCAACCACCCCGTCCCCGGCTGCCACCGGGGGCCCGGCCGAGAAGGCCGGCGGCTGAGTCGCCTCGAAGGAGCAGCCGAACATGAATGACGATGATCGTGACGACAAGACCGTCCCATTTCTCCGGGACGAGGAAACCGTGGGCCCGCGGGGTAACGTGAAGACCGCGGTTGATCCGTATCGCGCTCCCGGGGCGCCGACGGCACGTCCCCCGGGCGGCGCGATGTTCGGTAACTTCAAGGACGCGAAGAACCGCAAGCGGCCGGCGTGGGCAGGCCCGCTGCTGACCGGCGCGGTGATCTTCCATGCGGTCCTGTTTCTCACGATGTGGGTGAAGTCGATCTGGGAGATCGAGATGCTCGAGCGGCCCAAGACGCAGGTCGACCTCGCGGTCGCCCCTCCTCCGCCTCCTCCGCCGCCGCCGCCGCCCGGTGGCGCGCGCCCGCAGAACGTTCAGATCACGCCGAAGAAGATCAAGGTCAAGGACATCGTCCAGCCGGTCAAGATCGAGAAGCAGGAAGTCCAGAAGGTCGAGGATCAGGGCGATCCGAACGGCGTCGAGGGCGGTGAGATCGGTGGTGTTGCCGGTGGTGTCGTCGGGGGTGACATCAACGGTGTCGCCGGTGCGCCTCCGCCGCCTCCGCCGCCTCCGCCGCCTCCGGCTGCGCCGCAGAACGTGCCGCCGACGTTGCTCGAGGGCAGCCGCGTCTCCGGCGAGAAGCAGATCATCCCCGACGACGTCACCAAGACCGAGATCCAGCGGTCCGGCAAGGACAAGCTGATCGGCAGCTTCAAGCTGTGCATCAACGCCAACGGCGAGGTCACCAGCGTGAACCTGCTGAAGAGCACCGGCTTCGCGGCGTACGACTCCAGGATCACCGGAAAGATGCGTGGGGAGTGGAAGTACCGCCCCTACGCCGTGAACGGAAAGGCTGTGCCCGTGTGCACGGCCGTCACCTTCATCTATTCGCAGAAGTAGACGAAGGAAACCTCAGCTAGGAACGTGCCATGGGAATCGACCTCGTAGAGCTCTGGGACAACATGAGCATCATCGTGAAGGTCATCACGGTGATGATGGTCGGCATGTCGGTGTTCATGTTCTACGTGATCACCGAGCGCCTCTTGACCTTCCGGGCGGCGTCGGACCAGAGCATCCGGTACGTCCAGCAGCTCGGCGAGTACCTGCGCCAGCACAAGGTCAACGAGGCGCTCAACGCCGCGCGCGGGATGTCGAAGAGCCCCGTTGCCAAGGTGATGGAGTCCGGGCTCCAGGCGCTGCTCGCCGGTCGCGAGGCGCTGAAGACCGAAGGGCCCGATGATGTCGGGGACTTCGATCTGGTCGACTCCGTGAATCGAGCACTCGAACGCGTGAAGGAGCGCGAGACCTCCAACCTCCGCAAGGGCCTCGCGTACCTCGGCACCGTGGCCTCCGCGACGCCGTTCATCGGTCTGCTCGGTACCGTCATCGGCATCCTTGGAACATTCCAGCTGCTAAAGGGCGGCACCGTGACGATCAACGAGATCGGCCCGAAGATCTCCGAAGCCCTGGTGTCCACGGCACTCGGCCTTGGCGTCGCGATCATCGCGGCCATGGCATTCAACTTCTTCACGTCGCGTGTCGAGCAGTACGTCATCGACATGAACGACGTGTCGAGCGAGTTCATCGATTACGTGCTTCGTGAGGGCCGGGGCTAAGCGTGTCCCTCGCGTCCTCATCCATGAGCGGCGCTTCCCGCGGGAAGCAGTCGAGGCACAAGCGCCGCTGGCGCCTGTCCGGCAAGAAGCATCACGTCGATGCCGTCCGCAACGACATCAACGTGACGCCGCTCGTCGACGTCATGCTCGTGCTGCTCATCATCTTCATGCTGATGACGCTGATCATGGGTCGCGGTCATGACGTCCAGCTGCCGAGTGCGAAGAACTTCTCGTCGGAGAAGGACAAGATGCAGCCGGTCGTCACGATCGACCGGGATGGCAATCTGTTCGTCGAGAAGAACAAGCTCGGTCCGGTGACCGAGGCGACGCTCAAGGAGATGGCGCAGCAGGTCAACGCGGCCTGGGCGGCGCCGAAGAACCCGGAGGGCGTCGGCCGCATCTATCTGAAGGCCGATAACTCCGTGGAGTACCAGAAGGTCTATCCGGTGCTCGTCTATCTCAACAAGCAGATGGGCGTCGGGTCCGTCGACCTCGCGATCGCCAAGGAGGACAAGTAGCCATGGGCATGTCATCCGGCGGAAGCAAGGGCGGCGTCTCGAGCGACATCAACGTCACGCCGCTGATCGACGTCCTGCTCGTGCTCCTGATCATCTTCCTCGTCGTGATGCCGATCATGATGAAGATGGAGACCCTCCAGGTCCCGCGCAAGATCGACAACGAGCAGGAGATGCCCGATCCGAACGCCAGCCAGCTGACGGTCAAGGCGAAGGTCGGCGGCGACTTCGAGTTCGATGATGGCAACGGCAACCCGATCACGGTCCCGTCCGCGGATCTGCTGCGCACGCTGCGTCCCAAGCTCGAGGCGATGAACACCGGCAACGAGAAGGTCGTGTTCGTGGACTTCGAGCCCGCGGTGCCCTGGAAGGACGTGGTGGGGACGATGGACACCATCCGCGCCCTCGCGTCGGACGTGAACCACGACGAGGTCAAGGTCGCGCTCAAGGTCAAGGAAGACCAGCCCGGCCAGTAGTACCGGTCCGTCCGCTGCGAACGCGGTGACACCCCCCGGGGTGTTACCGCGTTTTGCGTTGGTGCGGTCCACGAGCCTCACGCGGTGTCGCAGCCGTGCTGGGAAATAGCGCCCTGCGACACGCGCTGCTGACTGCTCCTCGCCGAGAACTGAGCTGCTGTCACGTCGCGTGATCAGGTCGCCGTTCCGACGCGAGATCGATCGCTGATACACACCTGGGAACTGCTTGACAACTTTGAGGCGCGATTAGTACAAGCGGGCAGTTTTGCGCTGTTAGCCACGACCGGGGAGCAAGATGACCATGAACAGGGTGCTGAATCGCGCGTGTGCGCTCGCGGCGACGACCATCGTCGTCCTCGCTGGCTGCACGGACTACGAGAGTGCGACGAGCCTGAATCCTGCCGGCCCGCCGATGATCGAGCAGGTGCGGATGAAAGAGACCTACACGAACCCCGGGTCCACCGAAGTGAGCTCGCGTCGCGTCTTCGGTTTCGGTACGCACCCCGATGCAATCGACGTCGAGCAGCACGCGGTGACCTCGGCATCGGTCGTCGGCAACGCGTTCCGCATCGTCATGGACGAGTTGCTGATCGGCAATAACCTCGAGGAGGTCGCGTGCCGCGCGCAGGTCGATACCGACGCGTACTCACGCGTGCCGCTCGGGACGACACCCGATGACATCGCGAAGTGCGCCACGGCGCAGGACGTGCTGCCGAGCACCTGCAAGGGTACACACGCGACCTGCCTGTGCGAGCTCGATGCGGGCTGCGCCGTCGGCGGAACGATGGTCCCCAAGGGTGGCCCGGTCGGCATCGACGACAAGAACCAGGACGGCGCTGCCGACGACACGCACTTGCTCCCCGGTGCGGTCGGCATCCAGTGCGGCACGATCAACGTGCCGATCGATCTCGACCTCAGCTACTGGAACCCCTCGGGCAACCAGCAGAAGCCCGCGATGGGTGGCTTCGAGGCGCTCGGCCCGGCCATCGTGCTCGTTCCGCAGGCAGGTCTGCCGACGAACCTGCCCTGCCACCTGACGTTCTCCGTCGAGGTCGTCGACAAGCAGAACATCCAGGTGTGCGCGCCTCCGGGCGGCAACATCGTTATGGACTGCACTCCGGGCGATACCACCTTGGCGTCGTTCAAGACCGAGCCGATGACGATCGCTCCGGTGTCCCCGCTCATGAACATGGCCAGCGGCATCAGCCGCACGGAGCCGGCGCTGTTCATCGCGAACACCCCGCTCGATCCCGGCGCGATCAGCAGTGTCAAGGTCACCCAGGGAATGGCCCCGTTCACCGCCTTCACGGTGACGATCACGATGGGCAAGATCCTGAACATCAACTGGAGCGGCGCGGGCCTCGCGGCAAACACCACCTACACCATCACGATCAACACCACGGCGACGGACACGTTCATGCAGCCGCTGACGGCTCCGGTCGTCGTCACCTTCACCACGGGCGCCTGAGAGGATCATCATGTCGACCAAGAACCTCATCATCGCCGCCACCCTGGGGAGCAGCTTCCTCGGCGCCAACCTGCTCTCCATCACCACCGCTCACGCGCAGTCGCAGACCACGGGCGCCGTCCAGGGCTCGGTCGTCGACTCGAAGACCGGGGAGAAGCTGCCGGGCGTCACCGTGATCGCCACGTCCCCATCGCTCGCGCAGGCGCAAACCGCGATCACCGACGAGAACGGTCAGTACAAGATCAGTGACCTCCCGCCGGGCGATTACCTGATCACGTTCTACTACGCCGACATCACGCTCGAACGTGGCGGCGTGAACGTCGGCATCGGCAAGTCGACGCCGGTGTTCCAGAAACTGAACCAGGCGCAGGCTGGCGGCGAGGTCGTGAAGGTCAACGACACCGCCCCGTCGATCGACCCGACGTCGACGACGCAGGGCATCACGATCGACAAGAACTACATCAAGAACATCCCGGTCCCCGGCCGGACGTTCGAGTCGACGCTCGGCGCCGCGGCCGGTTCGCAGGGTGACGCGCTCGGCGTGTCGTTCTCCGGATCGTCGTCGCTCGAGAACCAGTACTACGTCGATGGCGTCAACACGACGGGCCTGACGTTCGGCACCGTCGGTTCGCCGGTCATCAACGACTTCATCGAGGAGATCGAGGTCATTACCGGCGGCTATAACGCCGAGTACGGTCGCGCGACCGGTGGCGTCGTCAACGTGGTCACCAAGTCGGGATCCAACGAGTTCAAGGGCTCGGTGTTCGCGTACTTCCAGCCGGGCATCCTCACGGCCGCGGCCAAGCGCACGCCGGTCAACGCATCCTCGATCGACGTCTCCGGCAACCTCGCGTACACCGGCGACTTCGGCTTCGAGCTCGGCGGCCCGATCATCAAGGACAAGCTGTGGTTCTTCGTCGGCTTCGCGCCGCAGTTCGGCAAGGTCGACATCAAGCGCACGACCAAGCGCCAGACCGACTGCCGCAAGCTCATGGCGAGCGGCGAGCTCTCGACCTGCAACGCGGCGCTCCCCGCCAATGGTGGCAACGCCGATGGCGTCGCGGACGTCGATCCGAAGACTGGCTTCTACATCACCGACGACCTCGACACCGAGATCCGCAGCCGCACCAGCCGCGGCTTCAACGTGCTGTCGAAGATCAACTACGCGGCCACCCCGGAGAACCAGGGCCAGCTGACCCTGCAGGCGCTCCCCGGCCACGCGGAGTCCCCCGGCATCTACGGTCCTGCGTCGAGTGGCTCCAAGGCGTCGCAGCTGACCACCGATATCTCGGGCAAGTGGACCTCGAAGTTCAACGACAACAAGACCGAGGTCGAGGCCGTGATCGGCTGGCACCGCGACAATGTCACCGACGATCCGTACGACCCGGCGCTCGCGGACAAGCCGCTGCAGGTGCTGTACGACGGCAGCCTCGGCATCTGGGGCCCCGGCTTCGGCGCCGAGACGCAGAAGACCAACGCCGGCTGCGTCGACGGCCCGGTGGGCTCCGCCGATCCGTATCCGTTCCTCGCGAACAACTGCCCGATGACCACCAGGCCGTATGTGATCGGTGGCCCGGGCTCGATCACGAATGACACCGAGCAGCGCCGCTCGGCGAAGCTCAGCGTCACCCAGCGCTTGAAGGCGGGCGGCAGCCACGAGATCAAGGCCGGCATGGACGTCGAGGATCTGACCTCGGACAAGTCCCGGTTGTACTCGGGCGGCGCGTTCATCCAGAACTACGTCGGCCGCGATAAGATCGTCGTCAACCGCTGGGTCCAGCTGCTCGGCAAGAAGGGCTCGCCGGCCGACCTCAACAACAACGACCCCCGGTTCGATAACCGCTGCTCCACGCCCGACACCAGCGGCAGCGGCGCCGCGGCGATGGCCAACGTCCAGTACACCTGCGACTACACCACCGGCAACCTGGGAGACCCGGGCACCTCGGTCGTCGGCAACACCTTCAACTGGTCCGCGTACCTCCGGGACTCGTGGCAGATCCAGCCGAACCTGACCCTCAACGCCGGTATCCGGTACGAGGAGCAGCGGATGCGGTACGCCAAATTCCTGCGCAACACGACGGATCCGCTCACCAACCAGAAGCTCGGCAAGAACGCGCTGACCATGGGGGGCATGCTCGCCCCCCGCGTCGGAA
>JAYUVX010000287.1:0-4249 GCA_043753855.1 Myxococcales bacterium
TGGAGGCCGAACTTTGTTCGCGCGGTTGCCGGTCGAGGATGCGACACGTGCACGCGCCGTCTGTGGCATCCGCGCCAGTGCGCGGCAGCAAGCGCTTGCGCGCCTGGCATGAGGGCTTCCGATTTTACGCCGGCGTCGGCATCGCCGAGGACACTCGTGAGGCCCTCGAGCGCCTGGGTCGCTACGGCGCCTGCTCCGCGTTCGCGCGAAGCCGGCTGGCATGGACCGATAACGGCGCCAACACGTACAAGCTCAAGTCCCGTGGCCCGATGGTCGCACCCACCTCGTGCTGTACGGCATCATCCCGCAGCGAGGACACCTCGTGTTGCGGGGTGGCGCCTATGGGAAACTCGGGAAACTCGGCTAGCCTCCGGGGCCGTGCGCCTCTTGGCCTCCGCCCTCACCCTCGCGCTCTTGACCGCGTCGTGCGGCTCCGCATTGAAGCGCTCCGACAGCGAGGTCGGCCTCCTCCCGGTGCGCTCGACGGCGTTTGCGGAGGCCCTCGAAGGAGTTTGGCTCGTGGGCTGGTCCGGGGACCTGGAACACTACTCGTGGGTTCGATTCGCCTCCGCGATGGCGGGCTCGGGTGTCGCCGACGTGCTCTCGGGCGCGGGCATTCTCGCCAACCTGCCCCTGTGGACTTGCTCCGGGAAGGGCTCGTGGGCGCGGACGGCCAAGCCGAACACCGTCCAGATCGTGTTTCCGACAAGTTGCTCGCTCGCGAACGCCGGGATCACCTTCGTCTCGTTCGAGAAGACCACGGGGTTCCGCGCCAAGGCGGATCTCTCCGCACTCATCACAGTGATCCCATCCGTGAGTGGGTTCGAGGGGTTCGAGGGATTCGAGGGATTCCATTTTCCATCCGCCCAGTGCAACGCTGCCATGACCACCTGCGCCAGCCCGTTCTGAAATATCGTTGATCTCGACCCAAGCCTGGTCACATCGACTCGTGCTTCAAGCGCTTCGCGGCGCTCGCAGGACGAACATCTGGTGGTTGCCGCGTACCGTCACCGCCGAGCATTCAGCTGCGGCGCCACACGCCGCGCATCGTTTGACGAATCGATGCCGATCGTTGGCGCTCGAGAACAGGATGCTCGGGAATCGTAAGGATGCGTTCAGCCGTCCGGCAGCCTGCGACGGGACGCTGGCCGGCTCGAGACCCTGCCGTGCCCCCGGGTTGGAGACGAGGATGTGCTGACGTTCGGTCCGTAACGGGAGTGCGTCGAGGAGCGACGGCCATCGAGCGAGCATGCTAGCGTCCGTCGCCGATGACGACTGACCTTCCGACGCTGGCGATCAACACCATCCGTACCCTCTCGATCGACGGCGTCCAGAAGGCGAACTCGGGACACCCGGGTCTGCCGCTGGGTTGCGCGCCGATGGCGTACGTCCTCTGGCATCAGCACCTCAAGCACGATCCGCGCGCACCGCTGTGGTTCGATCGCGATCGGTTCGTGCTGTCAGCCGGCCACGGCTCGATGCTGCTCTACTCGCTGCTCCACCTCACCGGTTATGACGTGTCGCTCGACGACCTCAAGAACTTCCGGCAGTGGGGCTCGAAGACGCCCGGGCATCCCGAGTGGCATCACACCGCCGGTGTCGAGGCGACGACCGGTCCGCTCGGGCAGGGCGCCGCGAACGCGGTCGGGATGGCGATTGCGGAGAAGTTCCTCGCGAACTTCTTCAACCGCCCCGATCACACGATCATCGATCACAACACCTATGCCCTGGTCTCCGACGGCGACGTCATGGAAGGCGTGTGCATGGAGGCGGCGAGCCTCGCGGGTCACCTCCGCCTCGGCAAGCTGACGTTCCTCTACGACGCGAATCACATCACGCTCGACGGCAAGCTCGACCTGATCTTCAGCGAGGACGTCGGCGCGCGGTTCGCCGCGCAGGGCTGGCACATCCTCCACGTCGAGAAGGGTGATTCGGATCTCGCGGGCATCGACGCGGCGATCCGCGCCGCCAAGGACGAGACCGAGCGCCCCACGCTGATCGTCATCAACACGACGATCGGCTACGGCTCTCCGAAGAAGGCCGGTACCTCAGGCGCGCACGGCTCGCCGCTCGGCGATGCCGAGGTCGCAGCCACCAAGACCGCGCTCGGCTGGGATCCGAACGCGAAGTTCCTGGTTCCCGATGAGGTCAAGACGCAGCTCGGCGAGGCGGTTGCGCGCGGCGCTGCGGCACACGCGATGTGGCGCGAGAAGCTCGCCGCCTACCAGGCCGCGCATCCCGACCTCGCAGCGCAGCTCGACCTCGCGATCAAGGGCGAGCTCCCCGCTGGCTGGGATCAGGGGTTGCCCTCGTTCACCGGCGCCGCGATTGCGACGCGGTCCGCGGGCGGCAAGGTGCTCACCGCGCTCGGCGTTAAGATCCCGTGGCTGTTCGGCGGCGATGCGGACCTCGGCGGGTCGACGAAGACGATCGTCCCCGGCGGTGACTTCAACTACAACGCGGTCGGCAGGAACCTGCGGTTCGGTATCCGCGAGCACGCGATGGGCTCGATCGCGAACGGCATGCTGTATCACGGCGGCGTTCGACCGTTCACGGCGACGTTCTTCGTGTTCAGCGACTACATGCGCCCGCCGGTGCGGCTCGCGTCGCTCAACAAGCAGCCGTCGATCTTCATCTGGACGCACGACTCCGTCGGGCTCGGCGAGGACGGCCCGACGCATCAGCCGATCGAGCACCTGATGTCGCTGCGCGCGATGCCGAACCTCCACCTGTTCC
This sequence comes from Myxococcales bacterium, assembly GCA_043753855.1. Lineage (GTDB taxonomy): Bacteria > Myxococcota_A > Polyangia > Haliangiales > Haliangiaceae > JABFXX01. The sequence continues at coordinate 2,737 of JAYUVX010000287.1, forward strand.
GGCCCGCGGATGCCAACGAGACGGTCGCCGGCTGGAAGTTCGCGCTCGAGCGCAATCACGGCCCGACCGGCCTCGTGCTGTCGCGCCAGGATCTGCCGATCCTCACCACGGACGGTGCGCCCGGCGCGGAGAACGGCGCCTATGTGCTCGCCGATGGCAGCGACGTGATCGTGATCGCCACCGGCTCCGAGGTCGCGATCGCAATGACCGCCCGCGAGGAGCTCGCGAAGCTGAACATCTCGGCGCGCGTGGTCTCGATGCCGTGCTGGGAGCTGTTCGCCGAGCAGACCGACGACTACCGCCGCTCGGTGCTGCCGCCGGACCGCACTGCCCGGATCTCGATCGAGGCCGGCGTGACGTTTGGCTGGCGCGAGCACATCGGTGATCGCGGCATCGCGATCGGCATCGATCACTACGGCGCCTCGGCACCCGCCGAGATCATCTACGAGAAGTTCGGCCTGACGCCGGCCGCGATCGTCGCTGCCGCGAAGCAGCTGGTCGCTCGCTAGCCGGCTCTCATTTCATCGTGAGCGACGCGGTCGCCACGACGGCATTCTTCTCGGTCACTAGCTTGACCGTGTAGGTCTTGCCTTTGGCGAGACCCTCGTCCTCGTTGATCGAGATCTCACCGGTCAGCAACGTGCTCTTGGGATCGATCCCATCGAGGGTCTTGTCGGCTGAGAGCTGCTTGCCATTGTAGAACTCGAGCTTCAGCTTCTGGGCGCCGGTCTTGGTCAGGAAGGCGGCGTAGGAGAAGTGCCAGTAGGTCACCTCATCGCGGGTCTCGCCCTCGAGCGTGGTGACCTTCGCGGCCTTGATCTTAGCGATCGTCTCTTTGTCGTTCTTGCCCTCGGGCAAGTCGGCCTTGCTGATGATCAGCTGGCCCCGAAATGCACCGATCACGGCTTTCGACATGTCGGCGGTGGCAACTCCGCTGCCGAGACCACCGAGGACGATCGCGGCGGCGAGGACAGCGACGGACATCTGGCGGCGGATCATGGGAGCTCCTTCGTTAACACCGAAGATAACTCTCGACACCACGCCGATGCCGAGGTTTCGAAGAGTGTGATCCCGGTCGCGTATATAACCGCTTCTATTCCTTCGGAGCTTCTTCGACGCTCGCCGGGGGAGTGCTATTCATCTCGGGCTGCGGCTGCGGCTGCGCGGCGCGCTCGGCCTGACGCTGCTCGCGACGCGCGGAATCCCACGGCTTTCCGTCGGGTCCGTTACCGCTGGCATCGGGTCCGATCGGCTTGCGGTCGCGGCGCGGGCGCGGCGGCAGGGGTTGACCATCAGGGCCCAGGCGGGGCTCGGGCGGCAGGGGCTGACCCTCAGGGCCGAGCCGGGGCTCGCGCGGGGGCTGGTTCTCGCGGGGCGGACGCGGGCCGCGGGGAGGCAGCGGCTGGCCATTCGGGCCCATGCGCTGCTCGACCCGCGGTCCACGCGGACCACCGGGCGCACCGCCACCGCCGGGCGCACCGCCGTAACCGCCACCGCCCGGCCCACCGCCGCC
>JAYUVX010000288.1:0-12773 GCA_043753855.1 Myxococcales bacterium
CCGGTCCTGATCAGCTGGGACGACGCGACCACGATGTTCCACGAGTTCGGCCACGCGCTGCACGGCCTCAACTCGAACGTCCACTACCCCACCCTCGCGGGAACCAACACGAAGCGCGACTTCGTCGAGTTCCCGAGTCAGCTCAACGAGCACTGGCTGCCCACGCCGGAGGTGCTGAGCAAGTATGCACTGCACTACAAGACCCGGCAGCCGATGCCGAAGGCGCTGCTCGAGAAGATCGAGAAGGCGAAGAACTTCAATCAGGGGTTCAAGACCGTCGAGTACCTGATGTCGACGATCTACGATCTCAAGATCCACACCGCGGCCACCGACAAGCCGATCGATCCGGCGGCGTTCGAGAACGCGACGATGAAGGAGATCGGCGCGCCGACCGAGATCGTGATGCGTCACCGGCCCACGCAGTTCGGGCACATCTTCGCCGACGATGGCTACTCGGCCGGCTACTACAGCTACATCTGGGCCGACACCCTGACCGCCGACGCCGCCGAGGCATTTGTCGAGGCGAAGAGCTTCTACGACCAGGCCACCGCGAAGAAGCTCCACGATGCGATCATGAGCGTCGGGAACTCGGTCTCGCCGGAGGTCGCGTTCCGGAACTTCCGCGGCCGCGACGTCGATACCAACGCGCTGATGCGCGATCGCGGTTTCCCGGTCGTGAAGTAGCACCGCGCGAGTACGCTCGCGGCGATGAGCTCCCCGTATCGAGACGAGGGCGGAACCGACAGCGCCACCTGCCCACGACCGAGCCGCACTCGTTTGCCGTGTCGGCCGCGAAGGGCTCCGACGGCTTGAAGCCCACGACACCGACGCGCAGGTAGCGTGAGACGAGCGTGAGCGGCGGTTACTCTCGGCATTCAGCATGTACGCTAGCTGACGTGAATTCGCGTAGAGCTGTTGGAACGAATTCTGAGGCGACCACTCCGACCCCGGCACCCACGCCGCGCCGGTAGCACAGGCTGAAGGAGCGGCCGACCACCGGTCCGCTCAAGGCGCTCAAGGAGTGTGTACGTCGAGTGCGGACCGACGCTGACGTCCGGCGGGACGAGAACCTTCGCCGGGCGCTCGCCGTAGACCAGCGTCTGCACCTCGAGCGTGCGATCGGACTCGTTGACGATCACCGTGACGCCGGAGCCATTTCCGGTGATCTCGACCTCGCTGGCGCCGAGCTGCACGCTGGCGGCCCCGAGCACACGCTCCTCGCTGACTTCCGTGCGCGCGCTGATCCGGATCACGTGACTCGCCGCGATCAGTGCGATCGCGACTCCGCCTGCGACCACCACCGACACGCCGACGACGATCCCGTGAAGCTTCCCACGCGCGAAGCTGCGCTTGAACAAGGTCACGGTACCGAGCTCGACCGCGGCCGCGATTCCGATCAGGATGTAGACGGCGATCTCCGTCAGCAGCATTGCTGCTGACCTATCACGGAGCGAGTGCCACGCGGCGCGGCCGGAGGCAGTTGGGATGCGCGGCCACCTGGTCCGGGTTCGGGCAGCAACCGTCGCGCCGGTATCCCGCAGGTTACGCACGTCGAAGGCGACGCTACCCTGCAGTTCCGCGGACTTGCCGAACGCACGTTGTGCAAGTTGAAACCGTCCCCCGATCCGTCACGGTCCGAGCGCGCGGCGGATCAGATCGGGCGGGACGCGGGCGCGCGGCACGGCCGCATCGAACCAGCTGCGTGGATCCTCGTCGAGGCCGAGGCCGTGCATGTAGTTGTACAAGGCTTTCCGCAGGCCGGGCGCCAGCCCGTCGTGATCGCAGCCGGTGGGATCGTGGAACGCGACATCGTTGCGCGCGAATGTGATTTTCGGTGCCTTGCGCAGCGTGATGCCGAACAGGTCGGGGCGCTTCCCGATCGGGCTGTGCGCAGTGGCCGCGAACCGGTGCCAGAACGCGGACTGGATGCAGCCTTCCACGAACAGCTGGCGAACGCGCTCGAGCGAATCGATGGTGTCCTGCACCGTCTCGGTGGGGAACCCGTACATCAGGTAGGCGTGGACCATCACGCCGGCATCGGTGAAAGCGCGGGTGACGCGGGCGACCTGCTCGACGGTGACGCCCTTCTTCATCAGCTGGAGCAGGCGATCGGACGCCACCTCGAGGCCGCCGCTGATCGCCACGCAGCCGGAGCGCGCGAGCAGCTGGCACAGCTCGGGGGTGAACGCCTTCTCGAACCGCACATTGCCCCACCAGGTGATCATCACGCGGCGCGCGAGCAGTGCCTCTGCGAGTGCCTTGAGTGCGGCGGGCGGCGCGGCCTCGTCGACGAAGTGGAAGCCAGTCTGCCCGGTCTCGGCGATCATCGCCTCGATCCGATCGACCAAGAGGTCCGCCGGTGCGCGCTCGTAGCGAGCGATGTAGTCGAGGGTGACGTCGCAGAACGTGCACTGCTTCCAGTAGCAGCCATGTGCGATCGTCAGCTTGTTCCATCGGCCGTCGGACCACAACCGGTGCATCGGGTTGAGCATCTCGAACAGCGAGAGGTAGCGATCGAGCGGCAGACCCGCGTAGGTGGGCGTGCCGGCTTGCGTGATCGGGATGTCGTGGAGCGTGGAGTCGTTCGCGAGCACGACGCGGCCGCTCCGGCGCACGAACGTCCGCAGCAGTGGGCGCCCGGAGTCGGAGAGGTGCTCGGCGAGCGCGAGCATCGGTGCCTCACCATCGTCGACGGTGATGAAGTCGAAGTAGTCGAACACCCGCGGATCAGAGAGCTCGCGAAGCTCGGTATTGACATAGCCGCCGCCAAGGATCGCGCGGGTGGCGGGTGCGACCGCCTTGATCGCACGCGCGATCCGGAACGCGCCGTAGATATTGCCCGGGAATGGTGCCGTCAGCCCGATCACGTCGGGGCGATGTCGCGCGTGGAGCTCGGTGGCGAGCTCGTCGAGCATGGTGTCGATCAGCGACGGCTCGGCCTCGAGCGCATCGCGCAGCGGATCGAACGACGGCGCGCTCGCGGCGAGCCGCTCGCCATAGCGCGACAGCTCGAATTCGGGCGAGATGCCATCGCGGATCATGTCGGCCAGATCGTCGATATACAGGCTGGCGAGATGCTTCGCGCGATCGGCCAGGCCCAGGCCGCCGAACGCCCACGCGAGCGGATCCTCGTCGCCATCCTCGTGCGCGATCGGGGCGAACCGGGGACCCTCGGGCAACAGATCGCGCCCGACGATGCGCAACGCGAGGCCCGGATCGCGGCCCTGGAGAAACCGCACCACCGCATCCACGGTGGCTTCGTAGGCATCGGCGTGCTCGAGGAAGTGCGCGATCGAGGGCGGTAACGGCTCGTGGGTCTCGCCCGCGACCTGCGCGAGGTCGTGGTGGACCCGCTCGAGGCCTTCGCGGCTGAACACCCGCAGAAATAGCTCGATCGCCGCATCGGCCTGGATCACCTCGAGCCCGAGCCGCTCCTCGTGCTGGCGCAGGAAGCCCGTCAGGTACGCCGTCGCGGGGTACGGCGTGTTCAGCTGCGTCATTGGTGGCGTGATCAGGAGCAGGCGCAAGCGGCAACAAGGTAGCGCACTCGTGTAGGTTCGGCTCCATCAACGTGCGGCTCAACAAGTACCTGAGCGAGAGCGGTGCCTGCTCGCGCCGCGAGGCGGACACCTTCATCGAAGAAGGCCGGGTCACCATCAACGGCGTCCCGGCGACCCTCGGAACGCAGGTCAACGACGGTGACGAGGTCAAGCTCGACGGCGACGTCGTCGGCGCCGCCCGCAAGAAGTCCCGCCCCGTCTACATCGCCCTCAACAAGCCTATCGGCATCACCTGCACGACCGAGCGCGCGGTCGCCGGCAACATCGTCGATTTCGTCGATCACCCCGAGCGTGTGTTTCCGATCGGCCGCCTCGACAAGGACTCCGAGGGGCTGATCCTGCTCACCAACGATGGCGACATCGTGAACGAGATCCTCCGAGCGGAGCACAACCACGAGAAGGAGTACGTCGTCGTGGTCGATCGCACGATCACGCCGGAGTTTCTGACCGGCATGGCCTCTGGCGTGCGGCTCTCGGATTCCACCACCAAGCCGTGCACGGTGGCCAAGCTCGGCGCCAAGGTGTTCTCGATCATCCTGACCCAGGGCCTCAACCGACAGATCCGCCGGATGTGCGAAGCCTTCGGCTACACCGTCGAGGCGCTCCAGCGCGTGCGGATCATGCACATCCGCTTGAACCAGCTGCCGGCCGGCCGCTGGCGCAACCTCACCGAGCAGGAGATCGCGCCGCTACTTCCAAAGATCAAGCCAGCCGCGAAGCCCGCGCAGCAGCAACGGCGCCCGGGCCCGCCTCCGCGCCGTGGCGGTCCGCCTCCGCGCCATCGCGGGGGTCCGCGGCGCGGACGCGGTTGACGACCGGACTGGGGACGGTTTCAACATACGCTACATGCGATCGTCAACTACTTGATTTTGCTGGAGCGGCCGGGGACGGTTTCGACATGCGCTACGTGCGGGCGCCAACCCCGCGAAGACGTCGGGCCCACCGCCGAACGCTTCGTCGCGCGCGCCACGTCCCATACTTCCCGCATCGTTCGTTGCGTACGAAGAACCTTCCCCCCAACCACCCCGCCGCGCCGAACGGATCGTTCGTGCTGGCTGTGCTGCGCGAAGATGAAGTTGGTTGTGTATGTTGAAACCGTCCCCACCTCCCCCAGTTTCTTCGCGCACTTACAGATCGCTAGTCGCCTGAGTTGAAACCGTCCCCAGCGTTGACGTCCCCGTCGCTGTCACTGCGCGACGTCCAGTCCTTCATGTAGCGGCCCGGCAGGGTCGCGTAGACCTGCTGGAATCGGCGATCGATGTGCGGCCACTCGATGTACATGGCCATGTGCGCCGACAGGACGCGCGTCAGATCGTCCGTGTCGAGCTGCTCCATCGAATCGTCATGCTCGGACGGCAGGGCATCATCTTCCTGGTTCAGGACGAGCTGGCGCACGAACGCCGGTGACGCCGAGCGCAGCTTGTCACGCGACGCGAGCAGGACATCGAGCTTGCGCGCACGCGCCGGGCTGATCTCGACCTCGCCGCTGCACGCCGGGCCGGTATCCTCGAGCGCATCCCCCTGCTCGCGGCCCTTCGCGGAGCGCGCGCGGCGCGAGGCCTCGGCGGAGAGCACGCCATCGAGCCGCGGCACGTCGCCCTGCTGCGCGATGAGCTTGCGGGTCTGCGACCAGTGGCAGCTCGTCGCATGCCAGCTGCCATCGACGTGCTCAAGCTTCGCTCCGTCGGCCCCGAACCAGGTCTCGTGACCCAACGCCTGCTGGATGTATAGCCGCTCGCGACCCCTGGAGTAGAGCTCCAGCCGGTAGCTCGAGAACTCGACGTCCTTGCCGGGCGTGCCCTGATGAACCGAGTGCGCCACACCATCAGCCCCCGGGACGATCGCGAGCATCGAGCCCTCGCCGCCGTTGACGGTGTAGCTGTCGTCTTGCCACTGCGACGGCGTCTCGGTCCACGACCGCGCCAGCAAGCTGCCCTCGGCATCGAAGTGCTGCCAGCGCCCCGTGACCGATCCATCGCTCGCGAACCGACCGATCGCGATCGGCGTGTGGTTCGCAAGGTCGTAGTAGAAGCGCCACGTGCCGGTGCGCGTGCCCGACGACAGCTCGCCTTCCGCCGCGAGGTTGCCGCTGCGGTGGAACATCTTCCAGCGGCCCTCGGGCTGGTTCGCGACGTAGCGCCCCTCCGCGAGCTTCTCGCCGGTCGGATAGAAGCTGGTCCAGGCGCCGCGCCCGCGCTTCATCGTGCCCCGGCCGACCACGCCGTCGCCGGCGGGCATCGTCCACTCGCCCTCCATGTTGCCGCGCTTGAACGCCCCGGTGCCGTAGCGGTTCGACGGACCCTCCTGCGGCGGAAACTTCGCGAGGTCCCAGCCGCGCCAGCCATCGACCTCCGCCTCTGCGTACGCGGGCTGGATCGAACCGATCTCCTCGAGCGTGAACCCCGATTCGGCGACCCACGCCGCCACCTCGGGCATGTCCGCCGCGATCGTCTCGATGAAGTCGTAGCGGTGCTGCTTCGCGATCGCCTCGGGTAGCGCCCGCCCGGCGCTGCTCTCGATCAGGTAACCGACCGCGCAGATCGTGCCTTCCTCGTCGATGAACACCGGCGTCCGCCACGGCAGGTTCGAGTTCTTCGGCGTGGTGCCTTTCGCGATGTACCCATCGAACGCAGCTAGGATCGCAGCGCGCCGGGCCGCCAGCTCGGGCCGGGTGGCAGGCCGTGAGGCGAGCCAGTCCCGTACGTGCTGGAGGTGCGTGGTCATCCGGATCCGCTCGGCATCGTGCGGCGTCGGTGGGCGCCCGAACGCCAGGGCGAAGCTCTCGTCTCCCATGTGGTGATTGGCGCCGCTCTTCAGCACCGGATCCGACCCGGGCGGGAGGGCAAGCGCGGTCGACGAAACGAGGAGCGAGACCAGGACGAGTGGGCGGTGCATCCGTGGGCAACGACCGGCGTGCACCGCCTATTGCCTGCAGATCGCGCGTCGGTAGAGCAGCTGGCGGTCCGGACCGGCCCCCAACCCGCGGGAACCTATCGACCGCCGCTGGTGTCAGCATAGGCGATGCGTCGAAATCGTGGTCGCGCGCTGGTCTGCCTGTGGACCGCTCTCACGCTGGTATTGCCGGGGTGCCACACGCCGCCTCCGGCCGTTGCGCCACGCCCGTCAGCGCCTCCCGCGCCCCCGATGGCCCCAGCTCCGTCCGCGACCGGGCGCCCTGAGATCCCGATCGAAGCCGGTGCGCTCGGCGGTCGGCTGGTCCAGGCCACCGCGGATCAGCGGGTGGTCGCGTCGAGCGCCCAGGTCTCCACCCTGTCGCCTGCGGAGACCGCCGCGCTGCTCGCCCGGCTCGAGCCGCTCCCGGATCTATCCGCGCACAATGGCAAGCCGCCGATCGTGCGTCCCGCATCGCTGCCGCCTCCGCGCGCCGGTGCGGTGCAACCGATCGCATTCGTGGTGCCCACCGGCAGGCCCACCACGGACGCACCGATCGGTCCCCCGAGCGCCGCGCCACGCGTGCTCGCGGCACCGATGATCCTCCCGGTCGGCGAGGTCCACGCCGAGGCGGAGATCCGGATCCGGTTCGAGGAGGCGATGGTGCCGGTCGCGGAGGTCGGCACCCAGGCGGCGCTGCCGATCACGATCGCGCCGGCGCTCCCCGGCAGGTGGCAGTGGATCGATACCCGGGTCGCCGAGTTCGTCGCGAGCGGGGCGAGGTTTCCGGGAGCCACCGAGGTCAAGATCACCGTGCCCGCCGGGATCCGATCGCTGTCGGGAGCCATACTCACCGATCCGGTCAGCGGCGGATTCTCGACACCGCCGATCAACATCGTCCGCGTCTGGCCGCAGGACGTCCGCCCTGACTCGCCGATCCTCGTCAAGCTCGATCAGAAGATCGATCCGCTGAAGCTGCTGCCGTTCGTCCGGATCATCACCGGCAAGAACCGCGTGCTGCCGTCGCGGCCGATCGGCCTCGCCGAGGCGCGCAAGCGATGGGCAACCAATCCGAGCCTGAACCTGAGCGAGAAGACGTTCGCAGACCTCGGCCCCAACGTCGTGATCCTGGCGCCGCAGACGTCGTGGCCGCCCGGCATCACGGCGCAAGCCATGCTCACCAGCGGTGCGCCATCGGCGGAGGGCGCCCGGCTCACCACCCTCGATCGATTCGGCGGGTTCCGCGTGGTGCCCACCTTCAAGCTCCGCGGCATCACGTGCGACGATCGCAACACCCCGAGCATGACCAGCGCGATCTGCTCGGCGAAGGGCTATCTCGCCGTGAAGTTTGCCAATCCGATCGAGCGCAGCTCGTACCGCGCGCAGAACATCCAGATCGCCGGCCAGCCGTTCGACGACAACCAACCGAGTGGCGAGAGCGTCACTCTCGAGACGCCACGGCTCCCCGGTCAGGCGCACACGATCAGCGTGCTCGGCAGCATCGTCGACATCTACGGTCAACCGCTGGTCGGGGCGCGCGGCCTCGCCTTCACCACCACGCTCGAGCGCTTTGATCCCGAGATCAACGTTCGCACCGGGCTCTACATCCTCGATCCCCGGTTCGAGATCCCGCAGTGGGTGATCTACACGCAGGCCGTGTCGGCCGTCCACGTGGAGCTGTTTTCGGTCACGCCCGCGGATTACTTCGCGTTCCAGGCCTTCGAGAAAGGCAAGCGCTCCACGCCGCCTGGCAAGCGCGTGTGGAATCGGGTGTACGCCGTCGGTGCGCGGATGGGCGCCGACCTCCGCGTCGACCTTCGAGCGGCGCTCGCGAAGGCCGGCACCGGTCACGTGATCGCGGTCGCCACCGTGACGCCGTCGGTCCAGGTGCCGCAGTGGTTCGATCGCAAGAGCGTGGCGTGGATCCAGGTGTCCCGGCTCGGCCTCACCGCGCGGATCGATGGCGAGCGGCTGAGCGCGTTCGCATCCGATATCTCGCCCGACCACTTCCTGGCGCCGATCGCCAACCTCACCACGCAGCTGCTGGTCGAGGGCAGGCCCGGTGCGGTGGCGAGCGCGACCGGTGATGCGACCGGTCACGCGGAGCTCGCACTGCCTCCGCGCCCCGCGACGCTCAAGCCCGACGACGACGGCAACACGGCCCAAGCGATCCTGCTCGTGCAGGGTGGCGCCGACTCGGTGTTCACCTCGATCGATGGCCACGAGCGCGCGATCCGCCGCGACAACGCCCTGTGGTACGTCACCGACGATCGGTTCACCTACAAGCCCGGCGAGTCGCTCTACGTGAAGGGCTGGGTGCGATGGACGCACGATGGGGCGAACCCCGATCTCGCGCTGCCCAGGCCCGGCGAGCAGATCACGTACAAGCTGAACGACGCGCGTGGAAACCAGCTCGCATCGGGCACCGCACCGCTCAGCGATCAGGGCGGCTTCGATCTCGAGATCGCGCTCCCACCGACCGCGAACCTCGGCACTGCGAACCTCCTGCTCTCCACGCGCGACGCGCACTACGCGCACCCGATCTCGATCCAGGAGTTCCGCACGCCGGCCTATGCCGTGACGCTCGATGACGACGTCGGCCACTCCGGCGCCATCCCGCTGATCCTCGGCGAGAGCATCGAGATGAACGCGGTCGCGAGCTACTACGCGGGCGGCGGGCTGCCCGGCGCGGACATCCGATGGGACGCCAAGCTGTCGATCACGCAGTTCCAGCCCGCCGGATGGGACCTGTTCACGTTCGCGCCGATCCGCTCGCGGAGCGACCGCTACAACTCGTGGCGCGGTTCGCGCAACGACGATGTGCCGGCGGTCACCGAGCATCAGGAGCGCTCGCTGTCGGGGAGCTCGAACGCGTCGATGGCCTATGGCATCGCGGCGCTGCCCGCTGGTCGCACCAGCATGCTCGAGGTCGACGCCACGGTCACCGACGTCGATCGGATGAACATCCGCGCCAGCTCGCGGCCGATCCTCGTCCACCCGAGCGCGTACTACGTCGGGATCCGGCAGCGCGGCGATACGCCCGACAAGCTCGAGCTGATCGTCACCGACCTCGACGGCACGGCCGTGAAGGGCGTGCCGATCCAGGTCGACCTCGAGGGCGTCCTCGGCTCCGAGCGCGAGCGCAACGACGCCAAGGTGGTTGACTCCCAGGCCTGCAACCTGGTCAGCGACACCACGCCAGTCCTCTGCACCTGGACACGCAGCGATCTACAGATCTCGTACACGGCGACCGCGCGGATCGCGGATGCGCGCAGCCGGGTCAACGTCACCCAGTACGACGTCCCGTGGTTCACCTGGAACGACAACCGCGACCTGCTGGTGATCCCGGACCGCACCAGCTACAAGCCGGGCGACGTCGCGAAGCTCGACATCCGCTCGAAGGTCCTCCCGGCGATCGCGGTGGTGTCGTTCGCGCGCCAGGGCCTGATCTCGCAGCAGCGGCTCGAGCTGACCCAGCCATCTACGATCGTCGAGCTGCCGATCGAGCCCGCGTTCATCCAGAACGTCCACGTCAGCGTGGACCGCTGGGGCAAGCGCAAGGTCCTCCTGGCCGGCAGCACGCTGCCGCTACCGGAGCACGAGAGCGCGCAGATCGAGCTCGCGGTGGATGTCGGGAGCGCACGCCTCGTGATGAAGACGCGCCCGACCTCCACCCTCGTCGAGCCGGGCGCCAACGCGACGTTCGAGGTCTCGGTCCAGCACGATGACAGGCCGCTCGCGAACGCGGAGGTGGCGCTGATCGTCGTCGACGAGGCCATCCTCTCGCTGTCGAACCGCAAGCACGCCGATCCGCTGCTGCCGTTCTATCGTGAGGTCTCCGCGGGCACGTCGAACGCGGCCAGCTTCGACCTGGTCGACGATGCAGGCCCCGAGCTCGCCGGCGCACCTGGATTCACGCGGCACCGACTCGATGACTCGCTGCTGCGTCATGGCTCGGGCACCGGATCGGGCTACGGCACGGGGAGTGGCCGCGGCGGGACGTCGGGACGCTTCGCCGCCACGCTCACGACGGTGTCGATCGTCGAGTCGCGCAAGGACTTCCGCGCCACCGCGGTGTTCTCGCCACGCCTCCACACCGATGCAGCCGGCAAGGTCTCGGTGACGATGAAGATGCCCGACAGCCTGACCCGGTTCCGGATCGTGGCGCTCGCCACCGCGAACAACCGCTGGTTTGGCAAGGCCGAGAACGTGATCGTCGCGCGGCGCAAGATCAACGCCCGCACCGTGGCGCCACGGTTCCTCACCCAGGGCGATGCGTTCTCGCTGCCGGTGGTGGTGCAGAACCTCGATGCCTCGCCGCGCACGATCGACGTCGCGGTGCGCGCCGCGAACCTCGTGCAACCGGGTCCCGCCGGCAAGCGGGTGACGGTGCCCGCCGGGCAGCGCGCCGAGCTCCGGTTCGAGCTCGCGACCGCATCGCGCGGCCTCGCGGCGATCCAGACGATCGCGACCTCGGGGAGCTTTGCCGACGCGACGACGGTGCAGCTGCCGGTCTACGAGCCGGCGACCACCGAATCGTTCGCGACCTACGGCACCGTCGACGATGCGCCGAAGTTCGAGCAGCTCGCCGTGCCCGCCAGCATCTTCCCGGAGGTCGGCGGCGTCGAGGTCGAGATCGCCTCGACCCAGCTGCAGTCGCTCGTCGACGCCTACTGGTATCTGTATCGCTATCCGTACGAGTGCGCGGAGCAGCGGTCGAGCCGCATGCTCGCCACCGCGGCGATCTACGACGTGCTCGAGGCGTTCGGCACCGTCGGCCGCCCGGATCGGAAGGAGATCGATCAGCAGCTGGCAAACGACGTGAAGCGGCTGCTGAAAGATCAGCGCGCCGATGGTGGCTGGGGCTACTTCGGCGGCATGGAGTCCGATCCGTACGTGACGATGCAGGTGATGTCCGCGCTGGCCGCGCACAAGGCGAGGGGCCCGGGACTCACCAAGGCGATCACGTACGTCACGGGCTACGTCGACGGGAAGCTCGCGAGCCTCGCGAAGGCGACCCGACAGACCGCCGGGGAGCGGCTCGATCGCGCCGCGATGCCCGCGGTGGTCTCGCTCTCGGCCGCGGCGCTGAGCTCGCTCGCCACCGCCGGCGTCGACGTTCAAGTGCGCGCCGCGAAGCTGCACGCCGCCGCGGTGACCCTCGAGGCGTATCCGGTGGATGCCAAGGCGCGCGTGCTCGCCCTGATCGCGGCCAACCGTCGACTCGAGCCGGTCCGCAGCAAGCTGGTGACGGAGCTGCTCTCGGTCGTTCACGAGACCGCCTCGACCGCGACCGTCACGGCGACCTACGCCGAGGCCGAGCGCCTGCTGCTGGTCTCGGAGACCAAGACCACGGCGCTGGTCCTCGATGCGCTGATCCGCGCCACCCCGGCGCAGCCGTTGATCACGAAGCTCGCGCGCGGGGTGCTCGCTGCTCGCCGCGGCGGTCGCTGGCGCTCGACGCAGGAGAACCTGGTCGTGCTGCAGGCGATGCGCCGCTACTTCGATGCCTACGAGAAGGAAACGCCGGGCTTCACCGGCAAGCTGTGGGTTGGCTCGGCGGCCTATGCGGAGCAGCCGTTCCTCGGGCGGACCACGCAGCGCGGCACGGCGACGCTGTCGTGGGACACGTTGACTCCCGGCTCGACGCACGAGGTCTCGCTGGTCAAGGCGGGCACCGGTCGGATGTACTACCGCGTCGGCATCACCTACGCGCCGAAGCAGGCCGACCTGCCCGCGCTCGATGCCGGGTTCGTGGTCCGGCGCGCGTACACGGGCGTCGACGACCCTGCCGACGTCCAGCAGCTCGCCGATGGGCGCTGGAAGGTGAAGCTCGGCGCGCGCGTGCAGGTCACGATCGAGGCGCTCAACACCACGCTGCGTCATGCGGTGGCGGTGGTCGATCCGCTGCCCGCGGGATTCGAGGCGGTCAACGCAAACCTCGCGAACGCCGAGCGTGCCGCCACGGGCAGCAACGCGAACCGGTGGGACTACCAGAACATGCGCGACCACCGGGCCGAGGTGTTCTCGATGCAGCTGGGCGAGGGCACGCACACGTTCGCGTACACCGTGCGGGCCACGACACCCGGGGTGTTCCTCGCAGCTCCCGCGCGGGCCGAGGAGATGTACAGCCCGGAGACGTTCGGCCGATCGACCGGGCAGACGGTCGTCATCGAGTAGCGGCGAACGCGGTATAGTCATGAGTATGGGAGCTCGCCGCTGGATCGCGTTCGGATTGCTGGTCTCCGCCTGCGGTAATCGCGGCGGCGGTGATGACACCGGCACGGTCTACGACCGGATCGAGGTCGAGCCACCGATGGT
>JAYUVX010000289.1:0-4245 GCA_043753855.1 Myxococcales bacterium
CGTCGCCATCGCCTCGGCCGCGGACTCGCCACACATCTCGAGCTGCGGCCGGAGGTCCACGCAGACGCGCGGCCGCTCGGGCGTGCCGAACAGCGCGCAGCGGACGTCGGCGGTCAGGTGCGGACACCGTACGCCGGCGAGCTTCCCGGCGGGATAGCCGGGCATCGGCGCCGAGATCGACGGTGCGATGCAACACGCACCGCAGCCGGACCGGCACTCGATCACATCACGTCAGATCAGGCTGCGGCAGCCGGTGCCGCGGCGTACACCGCGACGCGCGTCTTCGACTTGCCGTGGCGCTCGTACGTCACGAGGCCATCGATCTTCGCGAACAGCGTGAAGTCGCGGCCGACACCGACGTTCTCGCCCGCGTGGATCTTGGTGCCGACCTGGCGAACCAGGATGGAGCCGGCGCGAACCGTCTCGCCACCGAACCGCTTGACACCACGCATCTTCGGCAGCGAGTCGCGGCCGTTACGGGTGGAGCCCTGTCCTTTTTTATGAGCCATGGTGCTTCTCTTTGGTTCCTAGGCGTTCTTAGGAGTTGATCGCGGCGATCTTCACCGCGGTGTAGTCCTGGCGATGTCCGTTCTTGCGAACGTAGTTCTTCCGGCGACGGAACTTGAACACGACGAGCTTCTCGCCGCGGCCCTGCTCCACGATCTCTCCGGTGACCTGGGCATTCGCGACCGTCGGCTTACCGACCGTCACGTTGCCGCCGTCTCCCGAGGACACGAGCAGGACCTGGTCGAACACGACCTGGCCGCCCTTTTCACCGGCGAGCTTCTCGACCACAACGGTCTTGCCGGGCTCGACCCGATACTGCTTTCCACCCGTCTGAATCACGGCGTACATGTTGGCTTGCTCCGCTGAAAACGCTTTCGGAATCGCGGACTTTACTGATCGCGAGCCAATCGTCAAGCGTTCGTCGAGCCCGACCCGATCAACGCGCAAGATCAAGGAGTTGCACGCGGTCACCGCCCCAGACGTTTCCGGAGCAATTCAGTGGAGATTACCGGATTGGCCCGCCCCTGGCTCTCCTTCATGACCTGGCCGACGAAATATCCGAACAAGCCGTCCTTCCCGGACTGGTAGTCCGCGGTCTGCTTGGGGCTGGCGCTGACGACCTTCTCGACGATCGCCCACAGCGCGGCCTCGTCCGAGATCTGCTGCACGCCCCGGCGCTCGACGATCGCGGCGGGCGGCTCGCCGGTCTTGTACGCCTCGGCGAACACCTCCTTGCCGATCTTGCCGCTGATCGTCCCGCTCTCGACGAGCGCGACCAGTGCCGACAGCCGCTCCGGCGCGATCGGTGACTCGGCGATCGCGATCCCGCCCGCCTTCAGCGCACCGAGCAGCTCGGTGAGCATCCAGTTCGCGATCGGCTTGCCGCTGCGCTCGGTCGGGTGCGCCTTCACGGCCGCATCGAAGTAGTCCGCGAGCGCGCGCTCGGAGATCAGCGTGCGCGCATCGTCCGCGGAGACCCCTTGCTCGGTCTGGTAGCGCGCGAACCGCGCGGCCGGGAGCTCGGGGAGCGTACGCAGGATCGAGCCCATCAGCTCGCCGGCGACCACGAGCGGTGGCAGATCGGGATCGGGGAAGTAGCGATAGTCGTTCGCCTCCTCCTTGCTGCGCATCGGCGCCGACTGCCCGGCATCGGCGTCCCACAGCCGGGTCTCGCGCTCGACGCGGCCACCGCTGTCGATCAGCCGGAGCTGGCGAGCGATCTCGTGATCGATCGCGTTCTGCACGAACCGGAACGAGTTGATGTTCTTCAGCTCGGTGCGCGTGCCGAGCCGATCTTCACCGCGGAGCCGCACGGAGACATTGGCGTCGCACCGCAGCTGCCCCTTCTCCATGTCGCCCTCGGAGATCTCGAGCCAGCGCACGAGCCGGTGCAGCGCGCGCATGAACTCGGCGGCCTCCTCCGACGAGGTCAGCTCGGGCGCCGACACCACCTCGACAAGCGGCACGCCCGCGCGGTTGAGATCGACGTGGGAGACCGCGCCGACGTGCGTGTTCTTGCCCGCGTCTTCCTCGAGATGGATCCGCTCGAGCCGCACGCGCTTCACCGCGCCACCGATAATCAGATCGAGGTGACCGTTCTCGCACAGCGGCTCGTCGAACTGCGTGATCTGGTAGTTCTTGGGCTGATCCGGATAGAAGTAGTGCTTGCGGGCGAACCGCGACCTCGCGCGGATCTGCGAGGACGTCGCGACGCCGAGCTTCAGCGCGAGCTCGAGCACGGCCTGGTTGAACACCGGCAACGAGCCGGGGAGCCCGAGCACGGTGGGATCGACCAGCGAGTTCGGTGGCGCCCCGAACGCGATCCCCGACGACGAGAACGCCTTGGACTTGGTCGCGAGCTGGACGTGGACCTCGAGCCCGATCACCGGCTCCCACTCGTTCAGTAGCTGCGCGAGCTCGGTCACGAGATCCCTGCAAAGCCGGCAGGTCGCCGGTCACCGAGACCGACCGTGGCCTCGATCACCGCGCCGGCGCGCAGCAGCGTGGCCTCGTCGAGCGGCTTGCCGAGCAGCTGCGCCCCGATCGGCAGTCCATCGGAGGTCAGGCCGCACGGCACGCTGATCCCGGGCAGACCGGCGAGGTTGCACGCCAGCGTGAAGATGTCGCCGAGGTACATGTCGATCGGCGTGGCCTTCGCGCCGAACTTGTACGCGGCCGTCGGCGTGGTCGGCGTCAGCAGCACGTCGCAGCTCGTGAACGCCTCGTCGAAGTCGCGCTTGATCAGGGCGCGGATCTGCTGGGCTTTCTTGTAGTACGCGTCGTAGTAGCCCGAGCGCAGCGCATAGGTCCCGAGCATGACTCGACGCTTGACCTCGGGGCCGAACCCCGCGCCGCGGGTCCGCCGGTACAGCTCGAGCAGGTCGTTCGCCTCGACGCGCTTGCCGTAGCGGATGCCGTCGTAGCGCGCGAGGTTCGACGATGCCTCGGCCGGCGCGACGATGTAGTACGCCGGCAGCGCGAGCTCGGTGTGCGGCAGCGAGACCTCGACGAATGACGCCCCTTTGACCTTCAGGATCTTGATCGTCTCTTCGAGGGCGGCGCGGATCTCCGGGTCGATGCCCTCGCCGAAGTACTCCTTCGGCAGGCCGATCGCGAGGCCGGAGACCCCGGTGGTCAGCGCATCGGAGAACGTCGGCACCTCGGTGGTGAGCGAGGTCGAGTCGCGCGCATCGTGACCGGCGATCGCCTGCAGCACGAGCGCGGCGTCGGCGACGGTGCGCGTGATCGGACCGACCTGATCGAGCGACGACGCGAACGCCACGATGCCCCAGCGCGACACCCGCCCGTACGTGGGCTTCAGCCCGACCACGCCGCAGAACGCCGCGGGTTGACGGATCGAGCCGCCGGTATCGGTGCCGAGGCTCGCCGTGCACAGCCCGGCGGCGACCGCGGCCGAGCTACCGCCCGAGCTGCCACCGGGGACCCGCGTGATGTCCCACGGGTTCAGCGTCTTTCGGTATGCCGAGCGCTCGGTCGACGAACCCATGCCGAACTCGTCGCAGTTGACCTTGCCGAGGATCACCGCGCCGGCAGCGCGCAGCTTCTCGACCACGGTGGCGTCGTACGGAGGGACCCAGCCATCGAGGATCTTCGAGCCCGCCGTGGTCACCACGCCCTTGGTGACGATCATGTCCTTCAGTGCGATCGGCACGCCCGCGAGTGGCCCGAGCGGCTCGCCGGCCGCGCGCTTGCGATCGACCTCGGCGGCGTCGCGATGCGCACCGTCCGCGTCGGTGGCGAGGTACGCGCCGAGCGTGGGATCGAGGCTCGCGATCCGCGCCACCAGATCGTCGACCAGCCGGGTGGCGGTGATCTCGCCCGCTGCGATCCGCCGCGTGATGTCTGCGATCGACCAGAACATCAATCGTTTCCTGGAATGATCGAAGGAACGACGATCAGATCGCCATCGCGGCGCGGCACCGCCTTCAGCGCCTCCTCGGAGTCCATCGAGGGTGCGGCCACATCGGGGCGCAGCGGCAGCTCGATCGGAACCGCGTGGGTCATCGGCAGGACACCTTCGGTATCCACCGCGGCGATCGATCCGAAGTACTCGAGGATCGCGCCCAGCTCGGCCTCCATCGCCACCAGCTCGGGCTCCTCGAGGTGGAGGCGGGCGAGAAACGCGATCTGTTCGACTTCGTTCCGCGTCAGCGTCGGCATCGTCATCGTCAGGCCGGAAGCGGTTGCGGTTGCAGCTCCGGCTTGCCGCCGAGCCGA
>JAYUVX010000290.1:0-12740 GCA_043753855.1 Myxococcales bacterium
GCGAGTCCGCCGCGGCACGCAACGATTGCGCCACCGTGAAGGCGCTCGCGAAGCGGATCCTTTCCACCGACCCTGCCGCGTACAAGCAGCGCGTCGCCAACAATAGCTCGATCGCGCGCTGCCTCGATTAGTCCGCGGCTAGCTCGATCGCGAACAGCTCGGTCTGGATCTTCGGCGGACGCTGGTCGCCGATCAGATCGAACACGTAGGGAAATGGCCAGGTGCGGCGGGCCTCGTCGGGGAGCCGCCGATGCTTCTCGACATAGGCGCGCAGCCAGCGGGCGGTGGCGGCATTCGCATAGCCACCGCCTGCGATCGGGCCGCAATCCTCCTCGTAACGTCGCTTGATCTCGGCGAACCGGGTATCGCGCAGCGCCTTGGCCACCACCGAGGCGGCGGCGACCGACGCATGCTCCTCCTCGGCGCGATCGCACGACTCGAACTTGTCGTAGCGAGCTCCCAGCGCGGCGAACATGCGCTTGCCGTCCGCGATGATCCGATCCACCGGAGGCGCCTGGTCGATCATCAGGATCGCCTTCTCGCGCTCGAGCACGTTGAGCTCGCCGCGGCACACCCGCGCATCGATCTCGGTGTGCTCGATCTCGATGGTCGCCACGAACACGGCACGCGAACGGATCTCGGCGGCGAGCTCGCAGCGAATCGCGTGAGCGTCATCCCCGGCGCCATACGCCTTGGAGTCGCGCAGGCCCTTGCGGCTCAGCACCGCGGCCGCGCGCGAATCGAGCGCGACCGCTGCCATCACCATCGGACCGATCGCCGGGCCTCGGCCGGCCTCATCGATCCCCAGCGTGAGCCGGTTCGGAAACAGCACCGGTTTGGCGGCCTGGGGCGGGGACATGATCGGGAAACCTAGGCGTGGGGTGTGACGCCAGTGCCATCATAACCGAGCGGCGGCGAGCTCGAGAGCTCGGCTGATCCCGACCTCGAGATCGAAGGCCTGGACGTTGACGACGGCGCCCCAGTGGTCGAGCCGAGCGGCGAGGGCGGTCAGCGCTTCGGTGGCGGCGCGAGCGAGAGGTTCTCCGAGCTCGTGATCGAGATCCGGGGAGCCGCGGACCAGCGCGTGATAGACGGCATCCTCGGCCAGCTCGAGGCGCGGGACGTCGTTCCTGAAGAACGCTTCGACGTATCCGCCCTCCAGAAATCCGCGAAGGTAGGCACGCGCACGATCGAACACCCGGGACAGTGCAAGGCCGATCCGGTCATCGGTGGTGCGCTGCAGATCACTGACCACGTCCATCCCGAGGGCGGCGGCGAGCGTGCGTCCGGCAATCTCGGCATGTCGACTACGGCTCAGTAGATCGTCCGCGACCCGCCGTCGGCCCGCCTCGATCGCCGTCTCGAAACCGGAGGACAGCAGCGCGATCAGGTAGTCGCGGTCGGCAGACGTCGCGGTGTGCGACGAGAACGGCAGGCGCCGCGGCCGCACCAGGTCGAGCACCTCGCGGGCTGCGCGGCGATACAGCGCGGTGGTGCTATCGGACAGCGCCTTGCGCTCGACGAGGACTGCCTGCTCGGCGAACGTTCGAGCGGAGGCGATCAGCTCGTCACGGCCAGCGAGCGCGGCCTCTGCCGCCGCGGTGGCCCGGTTCCGCGCGCTCTCGATAATGGCCTGTGCATCGCCCAGCACGCCGCGCAGGATCCGCGCGCATGCGTCGCGCTTGAGCTGACGAGCCTGCTGGAAGAACCGCTCCTCGAGCGAGTGCGACAGCGCGCTCCAGTTTCCGTCGTGGATGCCCTCGGCGGGCTTGGTCTCGCGCTTCCATGCGAGTGCATCGCGCGCGGAGAACGGAATGATCGCCTCCACCAGATCCCCGAGCTCGCCGCCAATGAACGTCGTGACCTCCGTGGCCTCGGCGGCCGACAGCTGGTCGGCCTTGTTGAGCACACCGAGCACGCGCTTGCCCTCGTCTCGGATCGAGCTCAGCGCCTTCTTCTCGCTCGCCTTGCCGCCCTGGGCCGCCGTGAACACCCAGACGATCGCGTCGGCTTTCGCGATGAACGCGCGCGCTGTGGCTTCGTGCTCGGGCTGGATCGAGTTGAGGCCCGGCGTATCGACGATGTTGATCTTCTCGAGCTGTGGCAGCGGCACCAGGATCTCGACGCGGTCGATCTGTTTTGCGGCCTCGGGGGTCAGCGCGCGCATGTGCGCCATGAGCTCGTCCCAGCCGAGCTCGAGCGTGAGCCCATCGCGCGCGATGATCCGCCCCCCGCGCTCGCGGCCGTAGCGCACGACATTGATCGTCGCGGTGGTCGGCGTGATGCCGGTCGGGGCTACATCGGCGCCGATGAACGCATTCACGAACGAAGACTTGCCGCTCGAGAACTCGCCCATCACGGTGACCAGCAGGGGCTGATCGAGGTTGGCTGCGGCGCGCGCGACCTCGCCGACGAGGTGGCCGAGCTCGCGCCGACTCTCCGCCAGCTTCTCGACGAACGCCGCCACCTCGGCGATCTCGGGTGCCGGTGTTCCGAGCGCAGCGGCGCGCGCGGCAGTGAGGGTCTCTCTCGCGCGCGCGTGGTGCGGTTCGACGCGCAGCGCGGCGAGTGCATAGCCTGCGGCGCGCTCGGGATCCGACGTCAGCGCGATGCGCGCCAGGCAGACGTGCGCATCGACGTCGTCACGGGCCGCCGCGAGCTCGAGCAGCGCCTTCGCCGCCTCCGGGTTGTCGGCGATCATCGCGGCGCCGCGAGCGACCAGGGCGCGTGTGTCGTTCGGATCGCGGCCGAGCAGATCGTTGCCCCATTGCAACTCGCGCGTCGGATCGGCGGCGCGGATCGCGGCATCGACGGCCGCGCGCAGCACGTCGAGCCCCGCTCCCAGTGCGAGTGCGCGGTCGTAGCTCTGGAGCGCGGCGTCGAGGTTGCCGATCGCGCCATGCGCGGTGGCGATCTTCGCGTGCAACTCTGCGCGCTTCGCATCGAACCCGAGCGCCTCGAGGAAGAAGCTGTGTGCGCGCGTGGGATCGCGCTGGGCGAGGGCGGCATCACCCTGTCCGATCAGGATCTCTGTCCGCAGCACCGCACCGAGCGGTGTGGCATCGCTCTCGGCCAGTGCGCGCGCCTTCCCCAGCCGCTCGCTCGCGATCGCGGGCGACTCTTCGATCAACGACAGCCGCCCGAGGCCATAGAGTGCGAGGGCGGGTGGGGTGTCCGCGGCGGCGGCGCGCTCGAGGTGGCGAAGCGCTTCGTCGTACGGACCGCCGTCGGCCACCAGCGCCTCGCCGAGGGCCGCGCGCGCGTCGAGATCATCGCTATCCTCCGCGACCGCCTTGCGAAGCTCGCGGATCGCCTTGTCGAGATCGCCGCGTCGCCGCCACGCGACACCAAGACCCCGATACGCATCTGCGAGGATCGCGCGATCGCCGCCGGCCTCGGTCACCGCGCGCTGCAGGGACGAGACCGCAAGCTCGTACTTGCCGCTGCCGATCAGCGCCATGCCGTGGCCGACGAGCGCCGCCGGATCTCCCGGTCGGAGCCGGAGCCCGCGCTCGAACGCCTCGACCGCCTTGGCCGGGGCACCCGCAAGCAGCCGCGCTTCGCCGAGCACGATCAGCGCCTGGCCATGCTCCGACTTGGCGGTGAGCAGCGCCTCGAGCACTTCGATCGCCTCGGCGGGCTTGCCGTCGTGCAGCAGGGCCTGCGCCTGCTCGAGCTGCACACGGTACTCGTCGAGCACGAGCTCGCTCGCCAGATCTCCCAGGCGGCGCTGCACGCGCGACCACAGCGACATCCCAGGAGCTTACAGCAGGCGTGGCTCGGATCGTCGCGCCGGCTCCGCAGAAGCTGTCGCGACCCGGGGGAGGCTGCTAGCGCTCGCCGCGGAAGGTCGATGGCGCCTTGCGCAGGCCAAGACCGATGTTGAGCTCGGCGGCCCACACTCCGTCGACGACCTGATCACCGATGCCATCGCCATCGAGGTCGACGAGCCGCGCGGTCCCGGACGTGAGGTGCAACGCCTCGAGGCGCATGGCCGCCAGCCGGTCGTGAACGAGGGCGACGGCGGCATCGAGCCCACCGTCACAGATGCGGGTCAGCTCGGCCTCGTGTCCGACGCACACCCCGGCCGCACACTTGTTCGCGATCGCGCTGGCCAGCGCAGGGCAATTGACGGCCGCGCCGAGCGTGGCGCGCACCGTACCGCCGAACAGCGCCGTGGACGCCGCGTCGATGCCTTGCCACGCGTACTCGCCGTAGTTGAGACCGAAATGCTGCTCGCCGATCGAGAGCGCGCCGCCCTCGGCGACATCGATGTCGGGAGTCTGCGTGAGGATGTCACCCGCGAGGCCTCCGATCGGGATCCGCAGGTCGAGGAAGCCGGTCGGCCGCAGATCGAGTGCGGTCAGGCGATGGGTCGCCATGCCGCCATCGATCAACAGCTCGCTGTCGACTGCGAAGTCCGTCAGGGCGGTCTCCGCGAGCGCGGCGATCTCGCCGCAGTAGTGGGTCAAAGAAACGCCGCCGACCTTGACCTTGTTGATCTCGTCATTGATCCAGCCCTCCAGCTTGTCCCTGAGCACCGCGGGGGTCGCGCCGTAGAGTGCGGCGACGGCCGGAACGCCCGCGCGATCTGCGATCGAGATCAGCGCATGCGCAGGGTTAATCTCCAGCTCGCGAAACGTGGTGACCACCAACTCGATCTGCGCTGGAAGGACCGCCTCGACCGTGAAGTCGACCTTGTTGACCAGCGAGTACGGCGCGGTCCTTGCCGGTAGCGGATTCTGAGGGGTCCCGTGCTCCCCATCGTCGCCGCCGGCTCCGCTACCGGACACACCGCAGGCACCGAACAGGACACAGAATACAGCGTGACGCATGGCTGGTACCCAACAGCAAGGAGTCGGCCAGGCCGCCTTGCCAGTAGATCCGCAGACCTGACGGTCTCGGAGCGGGGCCCAGGGCTCCGCTGCCCACAACTCGTTGCTGCATCTCCCGGTGAACCCCGTCCACTTGCAGAACGCCGCGAGCACTCACGCGACGGCGTGAGCTCCCGCAGGATCGGCGTGAGCTACCCTCCGGTCAGCGGAGCGGTCATGACTTCCGCCTCGACGTCGGTCTCGGGCGACCACAGGCCCTCGCGGAGCTGCTTGAGCGCGTTGGTCGCGGCGCGAATCTGCTGGATCTGACCGCTGGTGACGCCCTTCATCGCATCGATGTCGCCGCCCGCTTCCCGGCGCTCCTTCATCGTGCGGTCGAGGATCTCGCTGATCCCCTTGTAGAGCGTGTTGCCCGCGTTGGACACGAACTCGGAGAGCCGCTTCGCGAAGTCATCGATGCACTTGTCGAAGTGCGGCTTCATCGCGTCCGCGGCGTTGAGCACCGCGGCGGGGACCCTCTCCTTGGCCTGCACCCGGATATCACCGGCGATCTTCGACTTCAGGACGATCGCGAGGATCGGCGCGGCGAGCGTGAGCAAGCCGCCCGCGAGCGCGTTCACGAACAGCATCACCGTGGTGCCGAGCGCGCCGACGGCATAGATCCCGACGTCGTACTTGAAGCTATCGACCGAGATCTCGACCTTGGTGTCCTCGGGGCCCAGGCGATCGGCGAGCGTCGCGGCGGCGGCCGCCACGTTCTCGTTGGTGATTGAGATGACCTCCTCGGCCAGGTGCTCGAGCATCGCGGCGAGCTTCGCGCCCTCGACTTCCGCCCACTCCTTGAACTTGTCCTCGATGAACTGCGGCAGGTACGCCTTCACATCGTTGGCATCGACGGCGTCGATCTGCGAGGGCAGCGCCTGCACGAACGACTTTGCGAACGCCTCGAGATCGAGCCCGATCTGCGACTTGATCGATTCGGCATCCGCATCGATCCGGATGTGCAGCTCGTCGAGCTTGCGCTTCGAGGTATCGAGCTGGTCCCGCACGGCCCCGATCCGGGTCTCGAGCTCGCCGATGTCGAGGTCGTAGCTGTACATCCGCACGCCGAGGTTATTCTCGACATAAGCCGCCGTGCGCGAGGCGTCTGCGGCCGCGTTGTCGAGGATCACCTGCGCGCGATCATGGGCGAGGAACCGTTCGAGGTAGCTGAGCAGCTGGGGCATGCCGCTGTTCGGATCCTTGGTCTTCGCCCAGTCCCGCGCCGAGAGCGGGAACAGGACCGGATCCGGCATCATCGCCGCGAGGTTCTTCTTCACGTAGTCGGTCACGGCGACCTGCTCGTCGGGCGACAGCATGTCCATCTTGCCGAGGACGAAGATCAGCCGGTCCCGTGTATTCTCGAGCACGCGCGAGCGCAGGAACTCTCGCTCGCTGTCCTTCAGTGCCTGTCCGGCATCGAGCAGGAACACCACCGCATCGGCCCGCGGGACGTACCCGTAGGTGACCTCGGCGCGCTGCTCGTTGAGATCGTTGACGCCCGGGGTGTCGACGAGGACGACGTTGTTGGTGAGCAGATCGCTCGGATATCCGAGCTCCACGAACGAGACCTCGGAGGCGTGCCCACCCGCGACGGTGACCCAGTCCTTGAGCTGGCCCGGGTCGAGATAGCGGCTCTCGCCGGTCAGCAGCATCACGCGCGCCGTGGGGTTCTGCGCCCACACGACGTGATTGATCGAGGCGGTCGTCGGCGTGATCCCAGTTGGCAGGATGTCGCTGCCGAGCATCGCGTTCACGAACGTCGACTTGCCGTGGTTGAACTCGCCGAGCACGACGAGGTGGAACCGCTCGGACTGGATCTTGGGGATCCGCGTGGTGCGGATGTCCCGCGCGAGAGTGACCATGCCGACTCCCTCGGCGATCTCGGCGAGCTGCTCGAAGCGGGTGATGATCTCGCGCTTGGCCGACTTGTGGTGTTCGAGAAGGATCATGGTGCGGGGCTCCTAAAACACCGAGATGAGGTCAGCGACCTGCTTGTCGACATCGGCGAGGCTCGGCTTGCCGGCCGGATCTTGACCGGTGACGCTCGCGTAGAGCGCGGAATTCGCGAACAGACGGAGCGCCTGCACCCGCTTGGGTACGTACGGATGCGAGCGGAACAGCTCGCCGAACCGAGCACCGCCCTTCTTCATCTCGGGAGGTGCCTTCAGGTAGTCCTCGGCGTTGAACGCCGAGCCCTTGTCGAGCCCGAGCTCGAGCTTCACCATCGCGACGAGCGTCTTGTCCAGGTCCCGGACCGCGAGCAGGGCCGCTCGATCGCAGGTGACCTCGGCGCGCCGCGACCACGCTTGTAACGTCATGATCGCGGGCTGCACCACCCAGCGCACGAAGAATGCCGCGGAGCTGGTCAGATAATGGAGCGCAGTCGCATACAGGATGTGGCCGTTCTGGACGTGACCGAGCTCGTGCCCGATCGCCGCGACCAGCTCCGCGTCATCGAGCTTCTCGGCGAGCTCGAGGTTGACGATCAGATGAGGCGCATCCTCGGTGCCAAGCACCCGGACCTTGATCGAATTACTCGGCGCAGCGAACACCACGGGCACCCGTACGTGCAGGGCGGCACCGGCGGCCTTTGCCGCCTCGTAGACCCGCGGGTACTGCTGATCGCTGACCTTCACGGCCGTTCCCAGCAGCTCGGTGCGAGCGACGTCGCGCCACAGCCGGGTGGTCGCTTCGAGGGCCATGGTAACGGGACGCGCCATCATCAGCGTGCGCCGGAACTTCCGTTCGCCGGAGAACGCGTAGGCGGCCCCCTCGCGTGCGGATTGCTCCATCGAACCGCGCCGAATGGCGATCCACTTCGCGAAATCAAAATCCACGCCTACCGACATGGGGTGAGTATAGCCACTCAGGGCGGCGGCGCTTGTGCGCGGCGACGTGCGATTCGCCGGCGAGCCGTGGCGAGCAACAACAGGCCGAGCACGACCGCGAACCACAGCGTCGCGAGGCGCGTGAGGAGCGTGGCGTCGAGTGCGGTGTGCTCGTCGATGCGAGAGGCGCTCTTCACCAAGAGTAGGGTCATGGCTCCCTCGGTGACACCTAGCCCACCGGGCAGGAACGACAGCGCCCCGGCGATCGACGTCGCCGCGTAGATCACCGTGGCGAGGCCCATCGAGACCTCGGTTCCCGGGAACGCGTTGCAGATGAGGCCGAATCCGATGCACTCCGCACCCCACGCGGGGATCGCGATCAGGGTCGCGATCACGAGCAGCATCGGGCGGCACAGCGACGCGAGGCCGGTATAAACCTCCTGGAGTGGCGCACGGAACGGGCGCGTCAGCTTCGGGCCGGTGACAAGCTCGATCAGCGCGCGAGTCGGGCGCGGCCAGGCGAGCAGCACGAGACCCAGGACGATCACGGATCCGGCCGCGAGGACGAGGGTGGTCTCGACGCCGTAGAACGCCACCCCGACCAGCGCCACGAGCAGCAAGGCGATAAGGTCGGTCACGCGCTCAGCGACGACGATCGGCGCCGTCTGGGTCGCCGGGATATCGTGGAGCTCGCGCAGCAGGTAGCTCTTCACGAGCTCGCCGAGCTTTGCGGGAGTGATCGAGAGCGACAGGCCGGCGCCGAACACGATCGCGCTCGAGCCGAGCGGAACCGAGACGCCCTGGTGCCGCAGGTAGAGCTGCCAGCGCAGGAACCGGATCGCGTAGTTTGCGAGGGCGAGCGCCAGGGCCGCACCGAATGCCCACCAGCCGAACGTCCCGAGCCGGGCTCCTAGCTCGCGAACATCGCCGAGCATGAGGATCGCGGCGATGCCGATCACGAGCACGATCGCGACCCAGATCCAGCGGCGCACCGATGCTTGGTATCACGGCCCGCCTTGACGATGGGAAGCCGCGAGGCGTAGCGTCGCTCCACATGACCAAGGCGCAACAGGTGGCGAACATCCTGATCGTCGACGATGATCCCGAGATCGTATCGATGCTCAGCACGCGCCTCACCAAGCGCGGCTACAAGGTCTCGACGGCGAACGATGGCCACCGCGCCCTAGAGCTGGCGAAGCGGGAGCTCCCGGACATCGTCCTCCTCGACGTGATGATGCCCGGCAAGTCCGGCTGGGAGGTCGCGCGCGCCCTCAAGCAGGATCCGGTCACCGCGGGCATCAAGATCGTGATGGTCACTGCGATCGGCGAGCAAGTGAACGAGATCACGTCACCTCTCTATGGCGCCGACGCGCACATCGACAAGCCGTTCGAGTTCGATCGCCTCGAGAAGGTGATCGCCGGGCTGGTCGCACCGCGTAGCTAGCTCGCGAGCGCCTTCGCAGCCTTTTGATACCAGGTGCTCTTGCTGTCCACCATCTGCTGGACCTGCTTGAGCTTGGCCTTCGCGCCGCTCGGATCCGCCGACAGCTCGCTCATCGCTTCCTTGTAGAGCGCACCGGCGGTCTGTTCGAGGGCGCTGCGCACGCTCTGCGTGGTGCTGTTGCTGCCTCCGGCCGCCTCCGCCGTGGCCACCGCCTCCTTCGCCTCGGAGTAGTTCTTCGCGGCCATGAACGAGCCCGCGGCACGCGGCGCGACCTGCGCCAGTTTGGCCTGGATCTCCGAGCTGAACACCCCGTCGGCATCGAAGTGTTTCGCCTTCTTCAGCGCAATGTACGCGTCCTTCGCGGTGGTCGCCGGAGCCATGCCGAGGTTGTAGGCGCGGCCGAACAGATCGTAGGCCCCCGCCTCCGAGCGGAGGTCTGTGGCATCGCCGGGATCGGCGCCGTTCGCGGCCGCCCGCAACGTGGCCGCGGCCTCGCTGAACCGCTTGGACTTGAACTGTTGTTCGGCCTTGGACTTCACTCCCGAGGTGTCCATGCCGACGCGCTTCGGCGCGGGGTCCCGCTTCGGCGGTGGATCCTTCTTGGTCGGAGGATCGCTCTTCGCGATCGGCTTCGGGGGGTCGACCTTGGGCGGATCTTTCTTCGGCGGATCTTTCTTCGACGGATCTTTCTTCGAAGGATCGACTCTCGGCGGATCGACCTTAGGAGGATCCTTCTTCGGGAGCTCGACTTTTGGGGGGTCGACCTTTGCGATCGGCGCGGGGGGGTCAACCTTGGGCGGTTCGGCCTTCGGAGGAGCCTGCTTCGGCAGCTCGATCGGCTGGATCGGCTGGATTGTCTTGCCCGGCGTCTCGGGCTTCATCGGCTCGAGCAGCGCGTCGCCCGGCGTGGCGCCCGCGGCTGGACCACCGCCGCTAGCGCCCTTGATGATCGCGACGGTAGCGATCGCCGCGAACAGCGTGAGGCCCGCCCCGGCCAGGATCATCTTCGTGCGGCGCGCAAGCTGCAAAACCGCGTACGCGGGCTGCGGCACCAGGAGCGGGACGCCGTTGTATGGCGTGGGCGGGACGAGCGCGGTCGAGGTCGCATCGCGCGGCATCTGCGTACCCGCGACGATCACGGGGCCTTGGCTGCTTTGCTGCGGATACCCGTAGTGCGCGGGCAGCTGTGACGGTGCGACCGGCGGCCCCTGACCGGGGATTGTCATCGGCATCACGTTCGGCAGTGGCATGCTCATCGAATCGCCGAGCATCGTGGGACCGTTGAGCGGCCGGCCCTGGTTCTGCTGCAGCGACGGAATCGTGGTGGCCGCCGAGGGAATCGCCTGTGGATAGCTCATCGCGGATGGCGAGAGCCGCGGCACCGCGCCACCGGCTGACGGGCTGCGCGAGCGCATCGGCGCCGGGGGCGGCAGGGTCTTCGGCCGCTGCAACGCAGGCGGCGACGGTGTCTGCGATGGGGTCATGATCTCATCGGCGCGCAGCGGTTTGCCAGCCACCGTCGACGGCTCCTCGTCGTCATCGTGCTGGGCGCGCTCGATCGACACGCTCGACGCCTGGCGCGGCGCACCATCGGGCATCTCGAAGCGGAACGTCGTGTTGCCGATCTCGATGCGATCTCCGTTCGCGAGCATGAACGGCTGGTCTTCGAGGTTGTTGTTGACCAGCGTGCCGTTGCCCGAGCCGCGATCGACCACCACCCACGAGCTCGTCTCGTAACGAAGATCGAAGTGCTTGCGGGAGACGGCGATGTCGGTGAGCACGATGTCGTTGTCGACCGCACGGCCGACCGTGTAGCTCTTGCCGGGCAGGACATGCAGCTCGGCTCCGCAATCGTTGCCGCTCGTGATCAGCAGGCGTGCCTGCGCTCGCGTCGCGGCCATCGGGACGGCGAGGTTCGCGCGCGGCTCATCGACCGTCGGCTCGTCGAGCACGCTGGGATTGGTCGAGGTGACGTTCGTTCCCTGGCCGCGCGGCGCCGGCGCATCGACACCGAGCGCGCGAATCTTGTCGGCGACCTCGCCTTGCTCGACCGTGGTGGAGGCCTCTTCCTCCCATCCCGATTCGATCGTGGTCTTCTCTTCCTCTTCTTCGGAGAAAGCTTGGGCCTTCGGCACCACGTGCGCACTTACGCGCTGTGGCGCTCCAGGATTTGGAGCACGGCCCATCCTGCAAATTGTACGGGTGACGACGCTGCTGATCAATGACAGCTCACCGGAGGTGTCCTACCTTTCACCTCATGCTTGTTCCCCTTCAGCGCGGTAGCTCCGTCGAGCCGTTCGAGTTGGTCCCGAGCAAGATCATCGGCATCGGCGTCAATTATCGTGCCCACGCCGTAGAAATGGGGAAGGGGGTTCCCGAGCAGCCCTTGATGTTCTTGAAGCCCCGGTCGGCCCTCCTCTCCGATGGCGGGACGATCGAGCGCCCCGGGGGCTACGAGCGGGTCGATTTCGAGGGGGAGCTGGGGGTCGTGATCGGCACCCGGGCGAAGGCAGTATCCCGCGACACGGCGCTCGCTCACGTGCTCGGCTTCACCTGCATCAACGACGTCACCGTCCGCGATCTGCAGAAGCAGGATACCCAGTGGACCCGCGCCAAAGGCTTCGACACGTTCTGCCCACTCGGGCCGCTCATCGTCGCCGGTCTGGATCCGCGGAACCTGCGAATCCAGACCCGGGTCAACGGCACCACGCGCCAGGACTCGACCACCGCGGATCTGATCTTCGACGTCGCGACGCTGATTGCATTCGTCAGCCGGCACATGACGCTCGAGGTCGGCGACGTGATCTCGACGGGCACGCCGTCGGGCGTCGGCAACCTGGCGCCGGGCGATGTCGTCGAGGTCGAGATCGAGGGCATCGGCATCCTGCGCAACCCGGTGATCGCGCGGCCGTGACGATCGTCATCGGCTTCGGCGGCAACGTCGGGACGCAGGACGAGATCCTCGACCGATTTCGTCATGCACGCGAGGCGCTCGCCGCCATCGGCACGCAGCGGTCTGCTCCGTTGTACCGCTCGGCGCCGATCGGGCCGGCGCAGGCCGCGTTCTACAACACCGCCATCGCGCTGCGCGCCCGCGACGTGCAACCGGTAGAGCTGATCGAGATCCTGCTCGAGGTCGAGCGGCTGCTCGGGCGTACCCGCGACGAGGTGGCGCGCTGGGGACCGCGGACGATCGATCTCGATGTGCTGATCTGGGACGATCGTGTCATCCGGACGCCCGAGCTCGAGGTCCCGCATCCGCGCCTCACCGAGCGCCGGTTCGCCCTCGCACCGCTCGCAGAGCTCGTCGGCGTCGACACGCTGCTCGCCGGTAAGCCGCTGAGCCACTGGCTGGCGAGCGTGCGCGACCAGAGCGTAGAACACGTCGCGCCTAGCTGGTGAGCTTCGCCAGGTTCGAGCGGTGCGTATAGAACAACAGGCCGAGCGTGCCGAGCGCGAGCACCGCGGTCCAGGTATCGCCGCGGATCCAGACCAGCACGGACAGGATGGCGATCGCGGCCAGCGAGCCGAGCGCCGGGATCCGCTTCCACGCGAGCACCGCGACGAACACGACGATCGAGAGGCCGAGCT
>JAYUVX010000291.1:0-36160 GCA_043753855.1 Myxococcales bacterium
CCAGCCCTACGTGACAGGGGACGCGGTACCCGGTGACCGCAGTCTGACGCAAGCTGCCGGAGCCTGTCAGATCTTCGTCGACGCGACCGTGTGATCTAGGGGGGTTGGACGCGGCACCGGCCGTGCAATCCGTCTGCTCATGCTTCGCGCCTCGCTGCTCCTCGTGACCTCCCTTGCCACCACCACCGCCGCCGCGGCGACCCCCGACGAGCTCCCGTCGACGCTCCAGCGTGCGGTCGACGCAGCCTCCACCGGGCGGTGTGACGAGGCCCTCGTGATCACCCGGGAGATCGCCGCGGCAGACAGCGCGTTCTACGCGGCTCATGTTCCGATCCAGCCGGCGATCGCAGCGTGTGTGCGCGCGCGGATCGCGCGGCCTGCGCCTGCCCCGGCTACCTCGGGAGCCCCCGGCGCGACGAGCCCGTCGGCGCGCACGGATCGCCACGACAACGACGATGGCGGCGTCGTCGGTCCGCTCCTGCTGGGCGGCGCGGCCGGCGTCGCGGGCTGGATCGGTGCGGGCCTGCTCGTGAACAAGATCGCGAATGGCCGTTCGAACGGTGGTGGCGATGACGAGGGAGGACCCAGCAATGGGTTCGTGATCGCGGCATCGCTCGGCGGCATCGTCGCCTCGTCGGCCATGGTCTATCTTGCCAGCGGTGACAGCCGGCACGAGAGCTCGCTCGCCGCGACGGTGACCGGTTCGGTGGTGGGCGGCGCGGTCGGCGCGCTCGTCGGGTACCCGATGATCTTCGACAGCTCGCCGTGGCTCGGCCTCGGCATCGTGGTCCTCAGCCCGGCGATCGGCGCGACCATCGGCTATCAAGTGGCGAAGACGACCAAGAAGCGGATGCCGGTCGAGATCGTTCCGACCGTGGCTGGTGGCCAGTTCGGCGCGAGCATCGGCGGCAGCTTCTAGGCAGGTCGCGCGGCATCGGGAGCGGTGACGCGATCGATCGCGCCGCCGCCACACTTCGGGCACGCGGCACCGAAGGCCGCGGACTCCACCGTGCGAGCGCAGTCGCGGCACCAGTAGAGGATGCTGTCGCCGGCGACCCAGCCGGTAGCCGCACAGCGCGTGCACCTCTGCTCGGACCCGGTCCAGCCCCACCCGCTGCACCAGTCGCAGTTTCCGCGCGGCCGCCGGGTACCGGTTCCGTGACACTCCCAGCAGCTGGCGATGCCATCGCAGGGATGCGGCCACCAGCCGACGCCGCTGCACAGCTCGCAGTCGTCGGGCGGACCGTCGGCCATGGCCGAGAATACATCTGGTAGGGTGCGAGGCGCAGTGTCGTTCCTGTTCCCCAGCTCAACGATCACCCTCGAGGCCGCACTCCGCGATCTCGCGCAAGGCAGCCCGAAGGCGCGTGCGTTCGCGGCGCATGCGCTCGGCGAGATCACCGAGCCCGCGGAGAAGCGGCGCGCACTCGACGCGCTGATGACCGCGCTCGAGGACGATCGCCCCGAGGTCCGCGCCGAGGCGTGTGGCTCGCTCGGCGAGCTGGCCGAGCCCGCGGCGATCGCAGCGCTGATCAAGCGGCTCGATGACGGTGCGCCGGTCGTCCGGCAGAACGCCGCGATCGCGCTCGGCACGATCGGGAACGCCGACGCCTTCGAGGCGCTCGCGACCGCGCTCGCCGAGGGCCCCGCGGATCTGCGGTTCCAGGCTGCGACCTCGCTGACCGAGATCGATCAGAGCCGCGCGACACCTCTGCTGGCGAAGGCGCTCGGCGATAAGGATCCGCAGGTCGTCGGTGCCGCCGCACTCTCGCTCGGTGCGATCGGAGACCACGGCGCAGCCGCCCTGCTCGCTCCGCACCTCGATCACGACGAATCCGGCGCGCGCTTCGATGTCGCGTATGCGCTCGCGGAGCTCGGCGATCCACGAGGCCGCAGCGTGCTGACCGCGGCACTCATCGATCCCGATCGCGCCTGGGACGCGGTCACCGCGCTGGCGACGCTCGGCACCGCCGATGATGCCGAGGCGCTCGGCAGGACGCTCGTCAACAAGAAGACGCCGCCCGAGGCCACCGTCCTCGCCGCCGGCAAGCTGCTCGCGATCGCACCCACCGGCGCCCATCACGATGCGGCGAGGCGCGTGCTGGTCGCAGCGCTCAGCGCGCGCAAGGTCCACGTGCGCGGGCTCGCCGTCGAGCAGCTCGGCGATGCCGCGGGCGACTGGGCAAAGCTTCCGCTCGAGAAGCTCGCGAGGAGCAGCAAGGGAGCCGAGCTGATCGACGCGATCGCCACCGCGCTGCGTTCGATCGACGAGCGGCTCGCATGAAGTTGTTCGATTCCCACGCCCACGTCGATGGCCCGGAGTTCGACGCTGATCGTGCGGACGTGCTGGCACGCGCTCGCGCTGCGGGCGTCGAGCGCATGATCGTGATCGGCGCGGTCGGCGACACCTCGAGCGCCGAGCGCTCGGTGGCGCTCGCCGAGAGCGATGCCGACATCTGGGCAACCGTCGCCACCCATCCGCACGACGTCGACAAGATGACCGACGCGTGGTGGGCGGTGCACGAGCGGCTCGCACCGCACCCGCGGGTGGTCGCGATCGGCGAGACCGGCCTCGACTACTACTATGACCACTCGCCTCGCGAGGCGCAGCAGCTCGCGTTCGCGCGGTTCATCGACCTCGCACGCCGCGTTGGCAAGCCGGTGGTCTGCCACATCCGCGATGCCCACGACGATGCGCGCGCGATCCTCACGGAGGGCCGCGCCGGCGAGCTCGGCTGCGTCATCCACTGCTTCACCGGGACGCCGGAGGACGCGAAGGCGTACGCGGAGCTCGGCTACTACGTGTCGTTCTCGGGCATCGTCACCTACAAGACGGCCCAGCCGCTGCGCGACGCGGTGCCCCTCGTGCCGCGCGACCGGCTCCTGATCGAGACCGATTGCCCCTACCTGGCGCCGATCCCGAAGCGCGGAAAACGCAACGAACCGGGATTTATCGTACACACCGCGGAGGTGGTCGCGAGGTGTGCCGGCATGAGTTTCGCGGAGTTAGCTGCTCAGACGGTGGAAAACACCTGCCGGGTCTTCCGACTAACGCAGTCTTGACGGGCCGGACCCACGCGGGTATGTATCCACCCCTCGTTTCCGGTACGTAGGAGCTGTCACGTCATGTCTCTCAAGATCGGCCTGCTCGGCAAAAAGCTCGGAATGACCCAGGTGTTCGCGGACGACGGTGAGTCGATCCCGGTCACCGTGATCCAGACGGGTCCGAACGTCGTGATCGGCACGCGCACGATGGAGCGCGATGGCTACTCCGCCTTGGTGCTCGGCTTCGACGAGAAGCCCGTCCGCCTCGCGAACAAGCCGGAGCTCGGCGCGGTGAAGGAGGCCGGTATCAAGCCGCAGCGCTTCATCCGTGAGATCCGACTCGCCCCCGAGGAGGTCGCGAAGTTCACGGTCGGCCAGGCGATCCAGGCCGGCGACGTGTTCGACGTGAACATCCCAGTGGACGTCGAGGGCTGGAGCAAGGGCAAGGGCTACCAGGGCGTCATCAAGAAGCACCACATGAAGGGCATGACGCGCGCCCACGGGACGCACGAGTACTTCCGCCACGGCGGCTCGATCGGTTGCCGCCTCACACCGCAGCGCGTCCACAAGGGCAAGCGCATGGCGGGCCAGATGGGCAACGAGAAGGTCACCCAGCAGAACCTTCAGCTGTTCCGCATCCTCGCCGATGAGGGCGTGATCCTCGTCCGCGGCTCGGTCCCGGGCGCGGCCAACGAGTACGTCGTGGTCAGCAAGGCCGCGACGCGCGAAGTCTACAAGCGCAAGGGCATGGGCAAGGAAGAGGTTCGCTCGAAGAACCCGCTCAAGGCCTCGAAGAAGGCGGCTGCAGGTCGCGGCTAGTCCCGCCCCTCTCCCCTGCACTACGGCCCGGCGCGCGAGCGTCGGGCCTTTGTCTTTGTTTGTATTTGGCATGACGAAACGCCTCGACGACCGCGGAACGCGCCACGATCGCTTTCATCAGAAAGCGAAGAAGGAAGGCTTCCTCGCGCGTGCCGTCTACAAGCTCCAGGAGATCGACGAGAAGCACCGGATCTTCGACGGTGGCCATCGCGTCCTCGACCTCGGCTGCGCGCCTGGCTCGTGGCTCCAGTACGCGAATCAGACGATCGGCGAGCGCGCGATCCTGGTCGGCCTCGATCGAACGCCGCTCGATCGCCCACCGATCGGCGCGCGAATCCTGGTCGGCGACGTGCTGACGATCGACGTCAAGCAGCTGCTCGGCGAGCTTCCCGCGTTCGACGTCGTGCTCTCCGACATGGCGCCGGACACCACCGGCATCCGCAGCATGGATCAGGCGCGCAGCGAGGCGCTGTTCGAGCGCGCGCTCGAGATCGCGACGCTCGTGCTCGCGCCGGGCGGAAACTTCGTCGGCAAGCTGTTCCAGGGCCCGGACTTCAAGAAGCTCACCGAGCAGGTTCGCGCGAGGTTCACGACGTCGAAGGTCGCGAAGCCAGCGTCCAGCCGTCAGATCTCGATCGAGCAGTACGTCGTGGGCAAGGGTTTCCGCGGTCAGGCCGCACTCGAGAACGCGCCGTGAGCGCTTCGGTTCGAGCCTCGCGCAGCGCCGGCCCGCTACGGCTGGTGTTCGATCAGATCGAGAATCCCTCGCCGCGCAAGATCGAGCACGCCGTCGAGATCCTGCATCGCGGGGGCGTCGCCGCCTACCCGACCGACTCGATCTACGCACTCGGTTGCGCGATCGAGTCGCGCGAGGGCATCGAGAAGATCTTCCGTGCCAAGCAGATGCACAAGAACCAGCGGCTCGCGCTGATCTGCCCCGACCTGTCGACCGCCTCGCAGTTCGGCCAGTTCTCGAACACCGCGTTCAAGCTCGCGCAGAAGATCTTCCCGGGGCCGTACACGCTGGTCGTCCCCGCCACGCATGATGTCCCTCGCACGCTGACCCATCACAAGCGCCGCACCGTGGGAATCCGGATCACCAGTCACCCGATCGCGCAGGCGCTCGCCGTCGGCCTCGGCCGGCCGCTGCTAACCACCAGCGCGATCGCGCCGGGGGATCCGGAGGGCGAGGCGTGCCGTGATGCCGATGAGGTGCTCGAGGCGTTCGGTCGGTTCCTCGATGTCGTGATCGATAGCGAGCAGACCGCCGCTGCGCCATCGACCATCCTCGAGGTCGAGCAGGACACGATCACGGTGATCCGCGAGGGCCAGGGCTCGCTCGACGGCATCGTGTAGTCGCGTGTTGTCCCACTGCGTGAAACAGAGTCGGAGCACCCAAGAAGCCGAGAGGCGACAGACGTCCGCCGGTACAGCTCTCTGCTCGGGTCCCGCGGGTTCTTGACTGCGCTGATCCGGGACACCGGGCAATTCCCGGACGGGCTCCGGCCGCAGGCTGCGCAGCGAGCGCACGCTGGCGCCTCACGCGCAGGCTCACTCGCGAATCACGACCTGCACGACCTTGCTCGCATCCGCCGGCCACGACGCCTTGGCGAGCCATGGATCGAAGCCGGCCTCCTTGATCGCCACGAGCATCGGCCTGGTGACGGTCTTCGGATCGCCGAGCGTCTGGTCGTAGGAGACGAAGATGCTCTCGGTGGAGACATCGAAGCCGAGCTCGTAGACCGTGGGCATGTCGGCGAGCGCCATGCGCACCTTCATCGGGCAGGTCTCCTCGCAATACATGCCGAGCGCCTTCAAGGTCACCTGGGTCAGCTGCGCGGGACGCGGGCGCGGTGCACGCTGCACGGCGTGGGCGAGCTCGTGGGCGAGCCCGGGCTTGCTGGGCTTAGCCGGCTCGTCCCTGGTGCACGTGGCGAGCAGCAACACGGCGAGCAGCGCACCGCGCATCACCGTCCGCGGCCGCGCTTCTTCGGCGCCTTGATCGGAGCGTCGGCGGAGGCCGGTGCACCGGGCTCGGGCAGACCGAGCTCCTTCGGCAGCTTCGGATCGAGCAGCGCAGCGACACGGCCGACCTCGGTCGCCGGCTGGATGTGGTCCTTGACCTTGATCAGCAACGCCTTGGCCTGCTCTTTCTGCTTCGGCGTGCTGCCCTTGTGGCTGATCAACGCCTCGGCGAGCGTCAGCTCGAGCTGCGGGGTCACCGCCGCGGATTCCTCGAAGATCGGGCGGAGCAGGTCGAGCGCGCGATCAGCCTCGTTGTTGCGCAGGACGATGCGCGCCTGCAGCCCGAGCGTCGGAAAGTAGCCGGAGTTGGCCTTCAGCGCCTCGTCAAGGTGCGTGCCGGCGCCGGCGATGTCGTTCGCGCCGAGGAGGAGCTCGGCGAGCGCGGTGTGCGTGCGATACGCGAGCGGGTTGGGCGAGTTCTCGTTGACGTCGGTGAGCGCCTGCTCGAGCTGCGCCTGCGCGCCCTTCGCGTCACCCGTGGCGAGCAGGGCCACGCCGTAGGCGTGACGACCGAGCTTGCTCCTGGCCTTGCGCGCGAGCTTCTCCAGCGCATCGGCGGCCTCGGTGCGCTCCTTGCCCTCGCTGCCGATCATCCGCGCCTGCTCGCGCAGGATCGCCGCCTCGACGTT
This sequence comes from Myxococcales bacterium, assembly GCA_043753855.1. GTDB lineage: Bacteria > Myxococcota_A > Polyangia > Haliangiales > Haliangiaceae > JABFXX01. Next base: position 6,519 of record JAYUVX010000291.1, read on the forward strand.
CTCGGGCGCCTTCTTCAGCACCTCGTCGGCCTCGGCCATCGCGTCCTTCGCCTTGCCAAGATCGATCAGCGCGTAGCCGCGGAGCAAGCGGGGACGGATGCCCTCGATCTTCGAGGCCTGTTCGAGCGCCTTCTCTGGAAGACCCGACGCGAGCAGCAGCGCCGCATCGACGAGCTGGACCGTGGGATCGTCCTCCGCCTTCGACTTGCCGTACCAGGCAATCCGCGCGCGCGCCTTGGCGGTCTCCGCGAGATCGCCGCTGGTGTAGTGCGCCCACGCGACCCGCGCCCAGAACCGCGGCTCGTTCGGCGGCTTCAGTGCGGTCGCCTTGCGCAGCGACTCGACCGACTTTGGATAATCTTCGATACCGATGTTGGCGAGCGCCATCGCGAGGTTCCGGTACGCGCCGACGCGTGGACCGATGTTCGTGCTGAGCTTGACCGACAGCTCGTCGATCGCCTCGTTGACCTGCACCGAGGCCTCGGCGCGACCGAGCGAGCGACCGGCGACCGCGAGCGGATGATCCTTCGACTTGGCGGTGGCCTTGTCGAACATCGCGAGCGCGTCCTCGAGCTGGCCATCGTCGACCATCAGGTCCGCCTGCTCGATCATCGCGACGACGAGGCCATCGTCGCCCTCGGCCGCCGCCTTCATCTCTGCCTTGGCCAGCTTGCGCTCACCGCCGGCCAGCGACGCCCGCGCGCGCAGCCACTGCGCCCACTTGTCGTTCGGAGTCTTCTGCAGGAGCTCGTCGAGGCTCTTGATCGTCTCGGCGAGCGTCGACTTGCTGGTGCCGGCGATCGCGGCGGCGTTGCCATCACCCGAGCCGAGCGTGGCGAGATCGACGGCGGCCTTGCCGATCACGAGCTCGCGCCAGCCCGGATCGCCGGAGTCGATCTCCGGCTTCGCGGACTTGTAGGCCTTGTTCACGCGGTCCGCTTCCGTCCCGTAGAGCAGCGCCTCGAGACCGGCGGTCTCCGTGTAGTACGCGAACGTCAGGATGTTCGCGTTGTCCTTCTCGAGGGACTCCGAGAGCTTCTTGATCGAGGTCTCGAGGCCGGCGAAGTCGCCGTTGCCGATCGATTGCTTCGACTCTTTCTGCAGGCGCGCGACCACCTCGGCCTTCTGCTTCTCGCTCCACCAGTACCAGGTGCCGCCACCACCGATGCCGAGGACCAGCACGACAAACAGGAAGATGAACGCGCGCCGCGTCGAGCGGCCCCACCGGCGATCCGGACGCAGATCGAAGTCGCCGTCGGGCGCCCGCACGCCCGCCACGTCGAGCAGGCCGCCGGTCAGCAGGTCATTCAGGTAGGTCTCGCCGACCGCGGCGGACTGGCGCAACGAAGCGGCCGCCGCGTTCTTCTCCTTCTCGCGTGGGATCACGCGCGGGCGGATGCCCTCGACGGACATCGGCGGCGGCGCGGTCTGCTTCGGGGCACGCGAGCTCGACGCCGAGGGCACCGCGAAGCCCGCGGAGGCGTCGGGGAAGCTCGGCGGCGGTGCGGCCTCCGTGCGCGCTTCGGTGAGGAGCTCGGGCGGCGCCTCGAGCGCCAACGTCCGCATCTGCGGCGACGCGGCGGGAACCTGGTTCGGCGGCAAGCGCCGCGGCGGTGCAGCGGTCGGCAGCGAACGCGAGCGCTCGATCTCGGCGGGTTGATGGGTCTCGCCGCGCGGGGGGATCGGGCTCGGAACGGGCGGCGGCGAGTCGAGGCCCTGCCCCGAGCGCGCACGCTTCAACATCGACAGGATCTGCGGGCTGGTCGGATCGAGGTTCTGCGCGTGCTGGAGCACGGGCACCGCGCGCTCGTAGTCCTGACGGCGCAGCAGCACCTCGCCGAGCAGCGCGAACCCCTGACGGTTGGAGCGATCGATCTTCACGACCCGGAGCAGCTCACCCTGGGCTTCCTTCCACTGATGCAGCGACGCGTGTGCACGCGCGAGCATCACGCGACCTTCCAGGCTATCGGGGGAGGACTCGAGACCGAGGTTGCCGACCTGCACGGCATCGCGCGGCCGACCGAGCGCGAGATATGCCTCTCCGAGATCTATGAACGCCGGCGACCCCGGGTCGCGGCGAACCAGATCGATCAGCTCCTCGATCTCTTGAGCCGTGGGCCGGCGATCCGGATCAGCCATCAGCTCCGTAAAGGTAACCTCAAGCGGGCGCCCCCCGCAAACCTACATGGAGCTATGCTGCCGCCGATGGGTAGCAGTTTCGGGGCGCTGTTCCGGATCACGACGTTCGGGGAGTCACACGGCCCGGGCGTCGGCGTGGTCGTCGATGGCTGTCCAGCCCGTCTACGGCTCGATCTGGCGCAGATCCAGGCCGAGATGGATCGCCGGCGACCGGGGCAGAGCCGGCTGGTCAGCCAGCGCAAGGAGGGGGATCAGGTCGAAATTATTTCGGGAGTCCTCGACGGAGTCACGCTCGGGACCCCGATCGCGATGCTGATCCGCAACCAGGACGCCCGCAGCAAGGACTACGAGGGAATCGCCGAGGCATACCGGCCAAGCCACGCGGATTTTACCTACGACGCGAAGTATGGCATCCGCGCGATCGCCGGCGGTGGCCGCGCGAGTGCACGAGAGACCGCCGGGCGCGTCGCCGGCGGTGCGATCGCGCAGCAGCTGCTCGCCCGCAAGCACGTCGAGATCGTGGCGTGGGTCGACGAGGTCTGCGGCATCGCGGCGGCCGTCGACGACCAGACCGTCACCCGCGCGCAGGTCGATACCAACGATATCCGCTGCCCGGATGCCGCCGCCGCCGCGAAGATGATCGAGCGGGTCGAACGCGCCCGCAAGGACGGCAACTCCGTCGGCGGCGTGATCCGTGTCGTCGCGCGCGGCGTGCCCGCGGGCTGGGGTGAGCCGATCTTCGACAAGCTCGAAGCCGAGCTCGCGCGCGCGATGATGAGCATCCCCGCGGTGAAGGGCGTCGAGAACGGCTCGGGGTTCGCCGGGACGCTGATGACCGGCAGCGAGCACAACGATCCATTCTATCGCCGCCCCGACAGCACGATCGGCACCCGCACCAACCACTCCGGCGGCATCCAGGGCGGCATCTCGAACGGCGAGCCCGTCACCATGCGGATCGCGTTCAAGCCCACCGCCACGATCATGCGCCCCCAGGACACCGTCGACGCGCAGGGAAATCCCGCGGTGCTCGCGCCGAAGGGTCGCCACGATCCCTGCGTCCTGCCGCGGGCCGTCCCGATCGTCGAGGCGATGATGGCCCTGGTCCTTGCGGACCAGGCGATGCTGCAGCAGGCCAAGCAGCTCTGATCCGATGTCAGGGGGGCCGCCTACCCTGCGGGGATGGGCGCGCTCACCCAGCAGCTCCATCACGAGCTCGGCTACGACCCCGATGACGGAGTCCCGCAGGTCGAAGACCTCCTCGCGGCCGGCATCGTCGCGGTCGGTGCGGTGATGAGAGCGCGCGAGGGCGCGGTTCCAATGGCGGTGGCGCGGCTCGGGAGCGGGCGGCTGGTCGTCGTCGAGGACGAGTGTCCGCACGATGGCGGGCGGATCTCGGATGGCTTTGTCGAGGGGGAGCTGCTCGTGTGCGCGCGGCACAACTGGGAGCTCGAAGTCGACGGGCGGCGGTGCCGGCGCGCTGCCGCCTGCAAGCTGCGGTAATTCGAAGGAAATCTTGACCGCGGCGGCGATCGCACGCTAGCGTCCCCGGACGTGGGTGCGGTCCTCGTCCATATCGATCTCGACGGGGATCGGCCCCATCCAGCGTCGCTGAGCGCACTCGCGGCCGGTCGCGCCGTCGCCTCGTCGTGGGGCGCCACCCTGTACGCGGCGCTTGTCATCCATGGCGATACCAGCAGCGCCGCCGACTCGACCGCCCAGCTCGTGAGCACGGTGAACGTACCGGCGCTCCAAGGTGCGCAGTCGATCCTCGCGCGCGCCGGCGCTGACAAGGTCGTCGTGGCGATGACGGATGCCGTGATCGGCCCGCTGTGGAGCTCGGTCGGTACGGCGTGGCAAGGCGTGCTCGATCACCTTCGCCCTCGCCTCGTGCTGTTCGGCGCGGACAGTCCGAGCGCCCCCGAGCTGGCGCCGCGCACCGGTGCCCGGCTCGGCGCCCGACTGCTGACGCGCGCCCGGGCGGTCGGTGTCGAGGATGTCGAGCTGCGGGATCGCGACGGCGGCTACGTTCGCTCGAGCGATAGCGGTGCGGCGGTAGTCCTCGTCGGCGGCGGACAGCCGGTGCTCCACGCCGAGGACGATGTCGATCTCGTCGTGCTCGTGGTCCCGGGCGGCGCGGATGATCGGATCGAGCTCGCAGGCAGCTGCCCGGCCGAGATCACCCATGCGGCGGGCGCGATGGTGGTGATCGGCGATGACGTCGCCGGGTTCCCCGCGATCCTGCGCGATGCCCAGCAACTGGCGGCACTGCTCGGTGCGCCGCTCGCCGGCAGTGCACAGGCGGCGCGCACGGGGATCGTCGCCGCCGGAGCGGTCGTCGACAAGGGAACGCCACTGGTCCCCGAGGTGGTCGTTGCGATCGGCACCGCCGCGCTCGATCTCGGTGGCGCGACCAGTCTGATCCGGATCACCCCGAATCCCGGCAAGCAGGTCGACGGTGCGCTCTCCGGTCCGGTCGGCGGCAGCCTCTCGAAGCTGGTCGAGATCCTCGGGGCACTCGGGGGCGGCACGTGACGATTGCGGTGTGGCTCGGCAGCGCCGCGCCGGCGCGTACGATCCGCTGGCTCGATGGCGTGCTGCTCGCCACCGCCACGTTCTTGCGCGCCGACGATCCGCCGCCGGTGCTCGCGATCGCCGCCGGCGATCCGACCTGGCTCGACCTCGCCGCGGACCGCGCCGCTCGCGCCGGGATTCCCGCGGCCGGTGTCGCACTCGATCTCCATCTCGACTACCTCGGCTGGGCGCAGGTGATGGCCGCCGTCGCGCGGCAGATCAACGCGCGGACGATCCTCGTCGACGAGGGGAGCCGACCCGAGCGCTATCCCGAGGTCGCCGCGCTCGCCGAGCTGCTCGATACCGCACAGCTCACCCGCGTGGTCGCGCTCGCACCCGATGGCCCCATGATCCACGCGCGCCGGATCCACGGCGCCGAGCTGCAGACCGTGCGCGTGAAGGGGGACGCGGTGATCGGTTGCCGGATCCCCGGGCCACCGATCGACGAGTATCCGACCCCGACGCCCTCGGCATCGATGCGCCGGCTCGATCTTGCCTCGCTCGGCCTCGATCCCATGGTGCTCGGTCATCGGTCGTTGCCGCCGCGCGCCAGCCAGCAGCCGCGCCGCACGCTCGAGCGCGTGGCGGAGCATCTCGCGGTTCACGTCGTTCCGCGCCGAGGCTCGTAAGTGGCGCAGCCGCGCACGGCCGCCACTACCGCCACAGCGCCGCGCGTGCAGGTGATCGCACCCGCGCAGCTCGGTGCCACTGCGATCGCCGCGCTGCGTGCACGGGGGATCGAGGCGCGGCTCGCCGATGCACCGGATCCGGGCGACGTCGTCGCATGGGCACTCGGTGCAACGCCCACCGGTGCCGCCGCCGTCGAGCTCGCGAACGCGTGTGCACGGGCTGCTGCGACCGGATCGCCGGTGTGCCTGCTCGCCCCGCCTCCGCGGGGCGGCGGGCGAGCGGGGACCGAGCGCGCAGCCGCCCTCGCATATCTGCACGCCCACGGCGCCGCCCTCGGGCATGACGTCGATGCCTGGCTCGAGGCCGTGGTGCTGCTGGTCCGCCACGGGCTGCCGAGCGGTCCGCGAGCAGCGGTGATCGCACCGCAGGGCTCGTGGCTCGAGGCGCAGGCGCTGCTGATCGCCGCCGAGGCCGAGGCGCTCGGCGCTCGCGCACCCGTGATCGGCGGTGACGAACCCACCGATGTCGTGCTCTACGATCCCGCATACGAGACGCCGCCGTCAACGGCTTCGGCGCTGCTCGTGCCGATCGCCGCACGCAGCGAGCTCGCCTCCGATCCGTTCGCCCTCCACGGCGCACGCGCGGCGTTGACGGCGATCGCGATGCTCGGCCGCGCCGCCGAGCGGATCGCCGTCGGTCTGGGGCCCGCGCCCCGCAGCGCCACCGCCGAGCTGTCCGTCGACGACGACAAGCTGCAGCGCCAGCTCGGCAAGCTCGGCGCCGGGCGCGTCGGAGATCACGAGACCAAGGTGCTGCTCTCCGCCTACGGCGTGGCGATCACCCGCCAGGCGGTGGCCACCACTCCGTCGGCCGCCGTCAAGCTCGCGCGTCGAGCCGGCTATCCCGTGGAGCTCAAGCCGTGGGGGCACGATCTCCCGACCGAGCCCGCGGGCTGCCCGATCGAGCGCGGGGTGACCAGCGATGCGCTGACCCGCCAGGCCTTCACGGCCGTGCTCACCGCCGCCGGCAAGAGCACGGGAGATGGCGCTGCCGTGATCGTTCGCGAGACGCCGCCGCCGGGCCGCGAGGTCACCGTCGCGTTTCGCGAGCTGCCGGCGCTCGGCTGGACGGTGATCCTCGAGGCGCCTGGCACCGGGCAGCTCGCCGCACCCGCACCGCTACGGTTGATCGACGCACAGGCCCTGGCCGCCCAGGTCGTCGCGTCACGCGCCGGCGATCCGGAACCGGATCGCACGGGCCTCGCCAACCTCCTGCGTCGCGCCTCTCACCTCGCTGCGGACCTCGGCGATCGGCTCGAGCGCCTCGATCTGCCGCGCGTCGTCGTCGGTGGGCGAGGCACGCGCACGCTCGTCATCGATGCGTTCGCCGAGCTGACGTAGTGCGCCGCGGTGCTCCTCGCGATCCGGCGAAGCTCGCGAACGCCGCCGCCGCAACCACGGCAGCGACGACCACGCCGATCACCTCGTCGTTCGCCAGGCTCATCGGGCGAGCTCGAGCTCTAGCCCGCGCGCGAGCTCGATCAGCTGCTCGCGCGTGTTGACCCCAGGCTCGTCGAGCACGCGGGCGAGCAACGCGGCGAGGATCCGCCCGACGCCCGGGCCGGGCGGCATGCGGAGTGCCTCGATCAGATCCTTGCCCGTCACCGCGAGCTCGCCGATCGCGATCGGATCCGCAGCGACCACAGCGACCTGCGCCGCGAGCGCGGAGGCTCCTTCGGCCTCGAGGAAGTTGTTCGCAGCAACGACCCTCGGTCGCGTCACATCGGCGAGCAGCTTGCGGACCTGCGGCAGGGTCCACTCGGGCTCGCGGGCGATCGGGGCGAGCGCCGCGAGCGTGGCCGCGAGCGCGGCCTCGTCATTGGAGAACTTCAGCGCCTTCAGGATCTTGGTGACGCCCTCGATCAAGGGCCGATCGAGCCGACGCGCAGGTCCCGGTCCCGAGAGCTCCGCGAACATCGCCCCCAGGCGCACATCGGGCGCAGCCGCATCGACCCGTGCGAGCCAGTGCTCGACGATCGCAGGACTCGGCAGGCCCGCTGCCAGATCCGGGGCGATCAGCGCCAGGATTCCCGTGCGCTCCGCGATCCGCAACCCCAGCGAGGGTCGCTGGCTCGCGAGCAGCTTGCGTAGCTCGTCCGAGATCCGCTCCTTGCTCACCTTCGCCAGCGATGGCAGCGCTGGCCCGATGCCGCGCTCGGTGTCCGGATCGAGCGCGAACTCGAGCGCTGCGGCGAACCGCACCGCGCGCATCACGCGGAGGCCGTCCTCGGTGAACCGCGCGACCGCATCTCGATACACATCTCCGGTCGGTCCCACCGCTCGCAGCATTCGATCGTCCAGATCGCGGCGGCCCTCGTACGGATCGATCAGCTGATCCGCGGCGGGATCGTACGCCATCGCGTTGACACGGAAATCGCGCCGCGCGAGATCCTCGACGAGCGGAACCCCGAACCGCACGTGATCGGGGCGCCGCGCATCGGTATAGGCACCCTCGCCGCGAAACGTGGTGACCTCGACGTGCGACTCGATCCCGCGCCCGGTCACGACCGTCACCGTCCCATGCTGGATCCCGGTCGGGACCGTGCGCCGGAACAGCGCGATCACCTGCTCGGGCGTGGCCGCGGTGGCGACGTCCCAGTCTCCCGGCATGCGCCCTAGGATCGCATCGCGCACCGCACCACCCACGGCCACGGCCAGGTGCCCCGCCTTCGTCAGCGTCGCGCAGACCTCACGCACGTTGGCTGGCACCGCCGCTGCGAGCCGCGAGCGGGCAACCGCTTCATCGATCACGGCTACTCCGTTGCCGCAGCGCCGCGGAGGCGGTTGAAGATATCGACGGCGCGCGTGCGCAGCTTCTGCGCCTCGGCAACAGAGCCCGAGCGCTCCTTGATCAACGCGAGACCCTGGTACGCACGCGCCAGCTCGACCTCGTGCTTCACCGCGGACAGGATGTCGATCGCGCGCCGGAAGTCATCCTCCGCGCTCATCGTCTGACCGAGCGCCGCGGCGACCTCGCCCTTCACGCGATAGCCACTGCCGATGTGCACGCGCAGGCCGACGGCCTCGCTCACGGCGACCGCCGCGTGCGCCTCGACATCCGCCGCCTCGAGGTTGCCGAGCTGCAGCTGCACGCTGGCGAGCCGCTGATGCGTGACCGCGAGCGCCACCCGATCTCCGAGGCTCGATGCGATCGCCTTCGCCTCGTGGAGATCCTTGACCGCGTCCTCGCCGCGGCCCATCGCACTCTTGACCTCGCCCGCGCGCGACAGCACATCCGCGAGCGCGAGCTTGTCCCCGATCTCCTGCGCCATGGTGCGCGCTTCGCCTAGCATGTCGAGCGCGAGCTCGTGATTGCCATCCTCCGCATGCACGCCGCCGAGATCGCACAGCGACTGCACGACGCCGACCAGATCGCCGATGTCCCGGCGCAGATCGAGCGCCTCGCGGAACTGATTGATCGCGGCCTTGAAGTTACCGGTGTCGTGATGGACCCGTCCGATGTTCGCGAGCGACAGCGCGATCGAGCGCCGATCGCCGAGAGCACGCCGGATCGTCAGGGCCTGACGGTGGAAGTCCAGCGCCTGCCCGAACGCACCGCGCAACCAGTTGACGCGGCCCATGTCATCGAGGGTCGAGGCGATGCCGCGATCATCGCGCGACCGCTCGAACAGCTCGTGGGCGCGGCGCAGATGATCCATCGCCACGTCGTACTTGCCGAGCCGGCGCAGCCCGCGCGCGAGCCTGCTGTACGCCGCACCCGCCTTCGCGAGATTGTCGTAGCGCCACGCGAGATGGAGCATCTCGATGAAGCACGCGATCGCCTCGTCGATCCGACCGGTCTGCTCGAGCACGTCGCCGAGGTTGTGCAGCCCATCCATACGCGCGGGCGCGTCGCCCTCGCCCACCATGGCCAGGCCCTTCTCGTACAGCGCACGCGCCTCGTCGGGCGCATAGCGCGAGCGCGCGCGATCACCACCCTGCAGGTAGCACCGCGCAGCTCGCCGCGCATCGCCACCGCGCTCGTACAGACCCGCGAGGAACTCGAGCTGCTCGTCGGAGCGTTGGGTGGTCTTGGCCTCCAGCCACTGGGCGGCCGCGAGGTAGTAGCGCGCGAGCCGTTGCTGCTCGGTCGAGCGAATGATCAGCTCGCGCTCGAGGTTGTGCTTGAACACGATCTCGGTCTCGCCGGGAATGCTCGAGTCATCCGCATCCAGCGGCAACAGGTAGTCCTGATCCGCGAGCCCGGCGATCAGATCGGAGATCCGGCGGCGCACGTCCTCGCCGTTGCCCCACTCGATCTCGAGCGGCCCCGGCTCGGTCCGCGGGGTCGGCGCCTCGAGCCGGGTCAGCGCGATCACCGCCGAGACCCAGAACACGTTACCGAACACGGCGGCCTTCTCGAGGAGATCGCGCTCCTCGTTCTCGAGCGCCGCGATCCGCGCCTCGATCGCCTCCTCGATGCTGATCGGCAGCTCGGTATCCGCGGCCCTCTCCGGATCGAGTCGCCAGGTCGGGCCGCGCGCATCGATCGTCCCGTTATCGAGGAACAGCCGCACCAGCTGCTCGAGGAATGCCGGGTTGCCACCGGTCATCTCGACCGCATTCTGGATCGTGTCCTCGGGTAGCTTGTCGACCTTCACCAGCAGCTGCTTGAACATCTGCTCCGCATCGTCGGGCTCGAGGTTCCGCAGATCGATCCGCTCGTGATCGACCGCACCTTCGCCCCACCCCGCCGCGTGCACCAGCATCTCCGGGCGTGCCGCGGTCAACAGCACGACACGCGATCCACCGAGCCCCGCGGCGAGATCCTTCACCAGGGCGATGGTCTCGGCATCGGCCCACTGCATGTCGTCGAGGATCAGCACGAGCGGCGCCTGGCCGGCGTCGAGCTCGATGAACCGCCGCAGCACGGTGCGCGCGATCTCCTGGTACTGCTTCGGGCTCTCCGAGACCGCGGTGAGAAACGGCGTTGGCGGGAACTCGAGACTGACGAACGAGCCTAGGAAGTGCAGCATCTCCGCGACCTGGTCCGATGCCATCACGCTCTTCAGCTCGTGCTGGAACCGCAGCCGCGCGACCTCGTCTGGATTCGGCGTCAGCTCGAACCTGTCGCGAAGCAACGAGCTCAGCGCCGCCAGCCGCAGTGGGTTGCCGAGCCCATCTCGCTCGGCGGCCCCGTGAAACACCCGGATGCCACGATCCTGCTGCTGCGCCGCGAGCATCGAGATCAGCTCGTTGATCAGCCGGGACTTACCGGTGCCCTGATTGCCGACGATCGTCACCAGCTGTGGTGCCTGAAAATCGATCGCGCGACCGACCACCTCGAGCAGCGTGGTCAGGTGATTGGAACGTCCGACGAGTGCGCTACGCACCGCGCGCGCCGGCTCGACCTCGGTGTCGATCCGGATCATGCTGCGATGGCGCTCGGGGATCGGTGGCGCACCCTGGATCGTCTTCGACCCCGGGATCGGGGGGGGACCGGACGTTCCTGTGGACACTGCATGCGAGGTTACCCAACGACGCAGATCCGTCGCAAGCGTGGCGGCCGAATGCGAAACGGGTGTAGTCTTGGCAAAGGGATGGGGTTCCGTGCGTATGCACTTGCGCTCTCGCTCCTGACGGGGTGCCCGACCGTCGATCTCGGCGACACGCCGTCAGACATTGGCCTGTGCAACCCGCCCGGCGGGATGACGTACTTCCAGACCAAGCTGTGGCCCGAGTTCGTCCGTCCCACCGATCCGGTGAAGGCCTGCACCAAGGCTGGTAGCTGTCACAGCGAGACCGGCGGCAACGCACTCTCGTTCAAGACGATGCCGGTCGACTTCGCGTTCAACTACCGGCAGACCCAGATCTATCTTAACTGCGGCACGCCGATGGCCAGTGAGCTGCTCACCAAGCCGCTGTCCGGCGTTGACCCCCACGGGGGATCCGATCTGTTCGCCCCCGGTGATCCCGGCGTCGCGGTCTTCCTCGATTGGTTCAAGTGATCTGCCGCCTCTTCCTTCCTGCAGCGATGCTGCTGGTGCTCGGGACGGCTCGCCCTGCCGCCGCCGAGGCCTACCTGCGCGTGATCGCCCAGCAGGCTCCAGTCCACTCCGGCCCCTCCGGCAACTACCGCACGGTGTTCCTCGCCCAACGAGGCCAGGTGTTCCAGGTCCTCGAGCGCGGCACCAAGGACTACTGGTTCAAGGTCGAACTCGAGGACGGTACCACGGGGTGGATCCTCGGTGACGTCGTGTTCCCGTTCGAGGTCGGACCGGATGACGCCGGAGCGTTCACCCGGATGGGGCGCGCGATCCGGTCCGCGATCCTCGGACCGTCTCCGATCATCTACGCCCACGTCGGGATCTCGTTCTCCGCAGGCATCCTCGATCGGGAGGGCGTGTTCCTGCTCCGGCCATCGTGGCTGATCGATCCCTACTGGGCACTCGAGGCCTTCGGTGGGCTATCGCCGCGCTCCGACAAGGACGTGTTCCTCGGTGGACTGGGCTTCGTACTTCGCATGGCGCCCGGGGCCGTCATCGGTCCCTACGCGAGCCTCGGACTTGGCGCCGGTCACATCCGACCGAAGGCCGACAACTTCATCGACAAGGAACAGACCCTCATGGCGCTCGCCGCGGGCGGCGGCATCGAGATCACGTTCAAGAAGCAGATCACGCTGCGGATCGACGCTCGCAACTGGTCGCTGTTCGACCAGAACCACACCAGCAACGGCCAGGAGTACTCGGCCGGTCTCGCAATCTTCTTCTAGGAGGCATCATGCGCACGATCATCTCCTCCCTCCTGCTCGTCGCTGCGTTGGCCGCGGCCGGTTGCGGTCGCCAGGCCGTGCGCGCCGCCGAGAAGGAGTTCCTGGCGGATCAGATCATGGTGTTCGACGAGGATCCACACGCGGCCTCGAGCGACGATCACATCCGCACCAACCGCGAGGGCGCCGCCGGTGGCCAAGGTGCCGGCGGCGGAGGATGCGGGTGCAACTAGTCCGTCACACCGCGCTCGTGCTCGCGGTCGTGTGCGGCACCGCCGTCGCCGAGGATCGCACCGAGGTCTCGACCCTGCTGTTCGCCGAGAAGCGCGATGGCGACAAGGGCGGCCTGCTCGTCATCCATCCGCAGGCGAGCTTCGGCGTCGACATCGGTCGGTTCGTGACGTTCGACGTCGGCTACGCCGCCGACGCCGTCTCCGGCGCCACCTCGACCGTCTACCAGGTCGACGCGGTCTCCACCGCCACCAAGTTCTCTGACCTTCGCAACGAAGGCACGCTGTCCCTGGGCTTCAAGGGCCGGCGATCGCGGATCACGTTCGGCACCACCGTCGGCACCGAGCGCGACTACGTCAATCGCGCGTTCAGCGGCACGGCCTCGATCGACCTCCCGGGGCGCAACACCACCGTCGGCGTCGCGTACAGCCACAGCTTCGATCAGGTCTGCAACAAGAACAACGGCATGGCCACGCCGCTCGAGGCTCGCGCGCTGGTCGGCACCGACCCGTGCGACAAGACCGGCCTGATCTTCGGCAAGGACGACGCGATGGGACGGACCCGCTGGGACGACCTCGGCATCGACACCGCCCAGGTCACGCTGACCCAGAACCTGTCGCCCACGATGAACCTCCAGCTCTCCGGCTACGGTCAGGTGCTCGACGGCTTCCAGTCGAACCCGTATCGCCGCGTTCGGATCGGACCCAACGCGCCGCAGGAGCACATCCCGAGCGTGCGCGATCGATGGTCGGTCTCCGCGCGACTCAATCGCTACCTGCCCAGGCTCAAGGCCGCGATCCACGTCGATGCGAGGTTCTACGACGACACCTGGCGCGTCGTGGCCGGCAACGTCGAGCTCGGCTACTCGCAGTACATCGGCAAGAGCCTGCTGCTGCGGTTCTACGGCCGCATCTACCAGCAGACCGCCGCGAAGTTCTTCAAGGACGCGTTCTACTACCAGACTGAATCCACCGCGGGTCAGTACTTCACCGGCGATCGCGAGCTGTCTCCGGTCCGCAACGTCAGCCTCGGGACCAAGCTCACGCTGATCACGGTCGGCGGCGACAGGCCGGTGTGGGGCCTGTTCGACAAGCTGCAGTTCAACCTGCGCGGCGACATCATGTTCATCGACAACCTCCCCGCCGATGACCTCACCACCAACGCCGGCGGCATCGCCAAGCAGTTCATCTACGGCACGAGCCTGATCGACGCGATCACGCTCCAGCTCGGTCTGCTCGCGAATTACTAGCCCCTGCGCGAATAGGGGTATGATCTCGGCATGTACCGCTACGGGGACGGGACCCCCTTTCCGCTCGACGAGAACTTCATCGAGACGCTCACCACCGCCGTCGAGGCCTGCACCAACGCCTTCGTCCCCCTGACCGAGCTCGATGCACGACGCGCGAAGGCCAAGGAGATGCGGCGCGAAGGAGATGCCGAGTCGGGCCGGCTCTCCGAGCTCGAGAAGGCGGTGCTCGCCACCCTGGGTCCCCACCTCACGCCCGCGCCCAAGCCGAGCCTGACCCAGCAGGTCGCGCAGAAGATCTCCGCCACGGCCAAGCAGCTGATCGTCGATACCAAGAAGCAGATCGATCAGCGCGTGCAGGCGCTCGAGTCGCTGGCCGCGCCAAAGACCAGCGCCGATGCCGTGGTCAAGGCGCTCGGCCCGTTCTTCGACGAGCAGCAGCTACCGAAGGCCGCATGGATCATGTCGTGGGACGTTCGCGGTGCCGAGCCTCACGCAGATGCCGTGGCCACCGCCGGCAAGATCACCGCGGCGTTCTCGCTCAGCCCCGAGCCGTATCGACAGCCGATCCGCGTCGATCAGCTCGCCGAGGGCGTGATCGTTCACATGATGCGCAAGGGCGTGTTCGGGAAGGCGAAGCCCGCGCCCGTCGATCTCGGCAAGTACGTCATGGTGGCGTTCGAGCGTACCGGCATCGACCAAACCGTCACCCTCAAGGAGAACGCCAACAAGACCGCGGCCGGTCTTCGGTTCGCGGTCTCCGACGGCGGCGCGACCTGGGTGACGATCAGCCCGACCGGCGATTCGGAGGGTGAACCCAACGATCTCGATCCCGATGACGTCGCGCCGGTGCGCAACCTCGCGGAGCGCGCGGCCGCCGCCCTCAAGGATCTGATCACGCGCCGCACGCTCGTCGATCTCTCGCTCTCGGGCACGGCGATCGGTGACCTCGAGGATCCGCGAAACGTGCCGATGGAGCTGCTGGCCCAGCTGACGCCGCTCGCGCGGACGATCCGCGAGAAGAGCCGGATGTCGGGTGAGCTCGTGCTCAAACGCGACGTCGGTGATGGCCGCCGCGAGGAGCTGTTCGTCCCGCGCGCGACGCTGGCGATGCAGTTCGCGCGGCTGCCCAACGAGTACCGACGGCCGTTCGAGGACATGGGAATCACGGCGGAGGAGACGCAGCCGTCGATCACGTTGCCGATCCGCCCACCCGCGCCGCCGACCTTCACGCCGCCCTTCCCGCCCGCGAAGCCCGAGCTGTTCGATACCAAGACGATGGAATACACGGACGACGATGACCTGCTGAAGACGCAGGTCGATCCGAAGAAGTAGCCGGTCCGAAGAAGTAGCCGGCCCGAAGAAGTAGCAGGCCCGAAGAAGTAGCCGGCCCGAAGAAGTAGCCGGCGAGACCGCGGTCCGCGTGGCGGCTACCGCGAGGCCAGCGCCACGATGCCGTCGACGACCTGCTCGAGCATCACGCGCTCGCCGAGCTCGCGTCCGAGCGCCTTCATCTGCGGACCGCTCCAGGGCATCCCGCCCGCGCCGAACGCGTCCGGCCGGCCGGCCAGCGTGATGTCGCCCTTGAGCGCACGGTCCACCGTGGCGAGCCGCTGGGTCGCCAGCGCCAGCGAGGCGGGGGAGTAGCTCCGCGCCTGCGCCGCGAGCTTGTCGACGATGAACGGCGGAACGCCGATCGCCTGCCCCCACTGCGGCCGTGGCACGTTGGTCGCTCGCATGTGGTGCAGCAGCGACAGCTGCCGGATGTGCCGCGCCAGCATCACCACCACGCCGACCGCGCTCTCGCGCTGATCGCACAGCGACGACACCGCCGCGATCGCCCGCGGCCGGTCTCCCGCTCCGATCGCATCGGTCAGCTCGAACACCGATCGCTCGCGCGTATCCGCGATCAGATCATCGACATCATCCGAGCTGATCGGCCGGTCCTCGCCCAGGCCCGCCACGAACAGGCTCAGCTGCTCCAGCGAGAGGGCTAGCCGCGACAGATCGTTGCCGACGGTATCGATCAGCCGGCTGATCGCCTGGGGATCGATCCGCACGCCCTTGGCGTGCGCCTCGTTGCGCACCCACGGCGCGATCTGGCGCGGCGCATCGAGGACGTGCAGGAAGCCCTTCTTCGCGAGCTGCGCGTAGAGCTTGAGCCGCTTGTCGACCTTGGTCACGAGGCCGACGATCACGGTGCTCGGATTCGGCTTCGCCACATACGCGAGCAGTCCCTCGGCGTCATCGGTTGGGAGCAGCGTCAGATCGCGCACGAAGATCATCCGGCGCGCCGCCATCATCGGCAGCGTCTGCGCGAGACCCACGATCCGGGATGCCGACGGCTTGCCCTCGACGACGTCGTAGTTGAAGCCCCGTGCGGCCGGAGGCACGGTGGCATCGCGGATCGCACCGACCGCGCGCTCGATCAGGATCGGGTGCTCGGAGTGCAGCACGTAGATCGGATCGAGACGCCCGGCCTTGACCTCCGCGAGTAGCTCGTCCACGTCGGCACCTTACCACCACCCTCTGTTAGTGTCGGCATGGATGAGTACCGTCGTCGTCATCGCGGATGCTGCGATCACCGATCGCGCGCGTGGCGCGACCGCCGTGCTGTCGATCGATGGCGCGATCATCGCGGTGGACGATCCGGCGATCGTGCTCGCGGATCCGCGTGCCGCCGGGGCAACTCGGATCGACTGGAGCCGGCGCGCGATGGTGCCCGGCACGGTCAACACGCACAACCACAGCTTCCAGTCGCTGCTGCGCGGCATCGGCGATGATCTACCGTTCCTCGCGTGGCGCGATCAGGCGCTCTACAAGTACTCGCCTCGGCTCACCGCGGAGGACATGGGCACCGCGGCGCTGTTCGCGTTCGGCGAGATGCTGCTGCACGGCGTCACCACGGTCTGCGATTTCTACTATCTAAACGCGCAGGGCAACGACAACGCCTCTGCGACCATCGAGGCCGCGCGCCGGCTCGGGATCCGGATCGTGCTCGCACGCTGCTTCTATGACTGGGACGGCGCGCCGGCCGCGTATCGCGAGACCATCCCGCAGGCGGTGACGAACTTCGAGGCGCTCGCGAAGCGCTACCAGGATCGCACGCGGTTCCTGACCACGATCCAGCCTGCGCCGCACAGCCAGCACGGCGCGACGCCCGCGATGATCGAGGCGGGTGCCGGCTGTGCACGCGATGCAGGGGTGCCGTGGCACATCCATCTCGCCGAGGAGCAGTACCAGGTCGATCAATCGCTCGACCGGTTCGGGCTGCGGCCGCTGCATGCCGTGGCGACGTTGCCCGTGGACTTCTCGCAGATGATCGCGGTCCACGGCTGCTGGTTCGATGCGAGCGAGCGCGCGCTGCTCGCCGAGCGCGGCGGGTCCCTCGCCTACTGCCCGGGCTCGAACATGTTCCTCGGCGACGGCGTCACCGATCTCGTCGATCTGGTGGCGCGCGGGGTCAAGGTCGGGCTCGGCACGGACGGCGGGTGTTCGAACAATCGGGTCAGCGTGTTCGACGAGATGCGGATGGCTGCCTTGCTCCAGAAGGTGCACCGCACCGACGGCCAAGCGATCGATGCCGAGACCTGTTTTCGGCTCGGCACGCGCACCGCCGGCGAGACGCTCCGGCTCCCGATCGGGCAGATCGCGCCGGGCTTCCGGTGTGACCTGGTGGCGCTCGACCTCGACGATCCATCCCTGTGGCCGGCCCAGGCCCTGGAAAAGAACGTCGTCTATGCGCTGTCGCCTCGCGCCATCACCGACGTCGTGGTAGATGGTCAAGAAGTCGTCGTGAACCGGCGACTTAGCCATGTCCCCCTCGACGAGATCCAAGCCCGGGTCAGAGACCTCACCCGCGACTGGCGCCGGGGGTAGTGGCGACGACGGGCAGAAGACGACGGCGGGGGAGCCGATGCACGAGCGCCGCGAGGGGCCGATCGAGATCGAGCTCGAGACGTCGCGGCAACGCCCGGCCACCATGGCCGCGTTCAGTCTGATCGTCGGCGCGCTCCTGATCTGGAAGCTCGGCACGGTCGGCGTGTGGGCCGGTGTGGTGCTGCTCGTGCTCGGTGCGTTCCGCGCGTGGGAGCTGGCGCAGACGTTCTTGCATCCAGCCGGCGCGATCAAGGTCAGCGATGCGCAGGTCGTGCTCCCGCGGGGGCTCCACATGTCGAAGCCCGTCACCTGCGCACCGGGAGATGTCACAGCGGTGTACTTCCTGCGCCGCTCGGTGCCGTGGAACAAGTCCGCGCCGGTGCTGGTCGTCGAGCTCGGTGACCAGGCGATGGCGTTCCCGCGGGACTGGTTCGCCTCGGAGGCGGACCAACGTCATGTCGTTCACGCGCTGATGCGCACCACGCCGGCCGCCGGCGCCACGCCCGCGAAGCCGAGCACCGAAGCCGTGACGATCGGCGAGGGCAAGGCAGTGTGGGCCCAGCTGCTCGGCGGGCTCGTGCTGCTCGGCATCGGCATCGTCGGCACCCTGATCGGTCGCTCGCAGGCGACGCCGAGCACGCACTACGCGATCTATGTCGGCCCGATGGTCGCCGGCGCGATCCTGATGTGGCGCGGCTTCGCCCGGTGGTAGTGCTCGCTCTCGCGCTGCTGATCGCATTTCCGAACACCCGGGCCACGCTGACCCTCGACGCGGGCTGGACGGCGAGCAAGGCCCCGACGATCGTCGCGGCTTATCGGGGGCCCGCCGGCGCCGTGCTCGCCGTGACTCGCGTGCAGGTGCCCAATGCGGATGCGTGGCGGCCGAAGACCCGCGACGCGTACGTCGCCGACATCGAGCGCGGAGCGCTCGCGGCGGTGCGCGGCGGCGTGCGGCTCGCGCACAAGACGAGCGACGCGAATGGGATCCCGGCGCTCGACCTCGAGCTGCGGCGCGGAGACGGCGCCACGCTGGTCGTTCGCTACCTGCTGTTCCGCACCTACGTGCTCGCGCTCGCCATCGAGCTGCCAACCGGCGTGAATGCACGCTCCGCCCGCACGATCGCCGCGAGCTTCCTGCCGCCACCGAGCTAGCGCTCGAGGCGCAGCACGATCTCGACGTGCGAAGTCTGCGGCATCAGATCGATCGGCCACGCATCCGTGGCGCGATAGCCGGCGCCGACCAGCCGGGCCGCATCGCGAGCCAGCGTGGCGGGGTCACACGAGACATAGGTGATCACGCGCGGTGCGAGCCGTACGATTCCGTCGATCACCTCGGTGGCACCCGTGCGCGGCGGATCGAGGACGATCGCATCGACCGGCCCCGCAACCCGCTGCACGACCTCGCCGGCGGCGCCCTCGAGGTAGGTCGCGGCGACCGGGCGCGCGGGCTGGACCACATCGCTCGCGGTCACCGTCCAGCCATCCGCGACGAGGCCGCGGGTGAAGTTGCCGGCGCCTGCATACAGCTCGAGGAGCGTGCCAGGCCCGAGCCCCGTGGACGCGCGAGCCAGATCGATCAGCGCGCGATTGCCGGCTGCGCTGGCCTGCGCGAAGTCCCACGGCCCACCCCACAGGCCGGGCTCGACCTCGATCACCGGATCTCCGTAGCTGTCCTGGCCGCACGCAAATCCGCGAATTCCCGCGGTGCCGATCAACCGCGCGGCGCCGGCCCACGGCCGTGTGGTCCCGACCGCAACGTCACCCGTGTGACCGAGCAACAGCGCGAGCTCCCCGGCCGGAGGCGTGGCCGGCGCGATCTTCGCGAGCACCGTGTCGAGCGGCCCTGCGAGCTGCGGGCAGTGATCGATCCGCACGATCTGGTGCGTGCCGAGCCGATAGAGTCCGACAGCGCC
This sequence comes from Myxococcales bacterium, assembly GCA_043753855.1. Lineage (GTDB taxonomy): Bacteria > Myxococcota_A > Polyangia > Haliangiales > Haliangiaceae > JABFXX01. The sequence continues at coordinate 25,896 of JAYUVX010000291.1, forward strand.
GCCTCCGACGTGAAAGCGCGCGCGCCGTCGCCAGCCGAGCGGGGGCGCGGGGGTCGACATCGGATGGACGGTGAGGCCCTCGAGCTTGCGCAGCGCACCCGCGGCAACGGCCTGCTTCGCATGAACCTGATCGGTGCGTCCGACGTGCAGCCACTGGCAGCCTCCGCAGCCCTCGAGGAAGTGCGTGCACGGCGGCTCGACGCGGGCGGCACCCGGCGCGAGCAGCTCGGTGACCTCGGCACGCGCGAACGTCTTTGTCTGCTGGACGATTCGCGCACGTACCCGATCGCCGGGCGCCGTGCGCGGCACGAACGTCACCCGGCCACTCGCATCGCGGGCGACGCCGTCGCCACCCGCAGCCAGCGTTGCGATCTCGAGCTCGACGATCATCGATAGGGTCCCGCGTTGCCGCCGGGGCGCACCGGGGTGCCACGCGGAACTTCGAGCATGCGCGCAGCGCTGCCATCGCGCACGGCGATCTCCACGGTCTTCGCGGATCCGATGTACGCGAGCAGCTTGCCAGTTGCGACGTCCTCGTAGGTAGTGACGACCGCGAGCGTGCGTCCTGCGATCGTCACCGCGCTGCCGGCCTCGCTGCGGGGCAGATCGGTCACCAGATTCCCGAACCGATCGATGTGGACCACCCTGCCCTCGCGCTCGGGCCGCGCCCCCCAGGGCAGCTCCGAAGCGAGCTGCGTGCTCGATCCCCAGGTCGCGGGATCCTCGCCGCGCGAGAGCGATGCGGCGACCGGTGCGAACACATCACGACCATGGAATGTGCGGCTCGCGCTACCGAGCAGGTGCGGCGACTCGATCGCCCACGCGTTGGTGTGGCGGTTCGCGACGTACGCGAACACGCCGTTGTCGGGCCCCACGTACCACTGGCCGGCGCTGCTGATAATCACGCCGCGGCGTTGCCCGCCGACCCCCGGATCGACGACGACGATGTGGATCGTCCCGTACGGGAACTCGTTGGCCGAGGTCGCCACCACCCACGCGGCATGCGCGATGTCGCCGGCGGGGATGTCGTGCGCGATGTCGACCAGGACCGGCTCCAGGGCCCGGCGAGCAAGCACACCCTTGACCGCACCGACGTATCCGTCGCGCGTCCCGAAATCGGTAGTCAACGTGATGATCGCCATCGGTTCCGGCGGTAAGCATACATCGATGAACAAGGTCTACCCCGACGCGCAGGCCGCACTGCACGACGTGGCCGACGGTGCGACGATCCTGGCCGGAGGCTTTGGCCTGTCCGGAAACCCGGAGAATTGCATTGCCGAGCTCGCGCGCAAAAAGGTCAACTGCTTGACCATCGTCTCCAACAACTGCGGCACCACCGACAAGGGCCTCGGCGTACTGCTCGCCGCGGGCCAGGTCAAGAAGATGGTCAGCTCGTACGTCGGCGAGAACAAGGTGTTCGAGAAGCTGTTTTTGTCGGGCGAGCTCGAGGTCGAGCTGTGTCCGCAAGGCACGCTCGCCGAGCGCCTGCGTGCGGGCGGCGCGGGCATCGAGGGCTTCTACACGCCGACCGGCTTTGGCACCAAGGTCGCCGAGGGCAAGGAGACCCGCGAGCTCGGCGGCAAGCAGTGCGTGCTCGAGACTGCGATCCGCGGTGATTTCGCGATCGTGAAGGCCTGGAAGGGAGATGCATGGGGCAACCTGGTGTTCAACAAGACCTCCCGCAACTTCAACCCGCTGTGCGCGCAGGCCGGCAAGATCACGATCGTCGAGGTCGAACAGCTGGTCACCGTCGGCGAGCTCGATCCCGATCAGGTCCACCTGCCGTCGATCTACGTGCAGCGGATCTTCCAGGGCACCGGCTACGAGAAGCCCATCGAGCAGCGAACCACCCGGAACAGGAGCTAGCGATGGCGCTCGATCGAGATCAGATGGCCCGCCGCGTGGCCGCAGAGCTGCGCGATGGCTACTACGTCAACCTCGGCATCGGCATGCCGACCCTGGTCGCGAACTTCATCCCCGCCGGGATGGATGTGGTGCTGCAGAGCGAGAACGGCTTGCTCGGCATCGGACCGTTCCCTTACGAAGGCGACGAGGATCCGGACCTGATCAACGCCGGCAAGCAGACGGTGACCACGATCGCCGGCTCGGCGTTCTTCGATTCGGCGCAGTCGTTCGCGATGATCCGTGGTGGTCACGTCGACGTCAGCGTGCTCGGCGCGATGGAGGTCTCGGCCCACGGCGACCTCGCGAACTGGATGATCCCCGGCAAGATGATCAAGGGCATGGGCGGCGCGATGGATCTGGTCGCGGGTAGCCGCCGCGTGATCGTGATGATGGATCACCGCAGCAAGGACGGCGCGTCGAAGATCCTGCCCGAGTGCTCGCTGCCGCTCACCGGCGTGCGTTGCGTCCACACGATCGTCACCGACCTCGCGGTGATCGACGTGACGTCGACGGGGCTGGTGCTCCGCGAGCGCGCGCCGGGCGTCAGCACCGAGGAGGTGATGAAGGCCACCGCCGCGCCGCTGCAGATCGCGGCGAACGTCCCCGAGATCCGCGCGTAGCTACTTGCAGGGTGGGCGCGAGTCGGTCGGATCGTACTGCGCGGGCGGCTGACATGCCGGCTTGGGCGGCGTGGTGTTGGTGCTCTTCACCTCCGGGGTCTTCTTGATCTCCGGCGTCTTCTTGACCTCGGGCGTTCTCTTGATCTCCGGGGTCTGCTTCACGTCGGGCGCCGTCGGCTTGGGCTCGGCCTTGCGAAGCGTCAGGTCGGACTCGTAGTCCTCGGAGCGATCGAACTCCTTGGTGGTGTCGATGAACTTCGCCTTGTGGACGGTGATCATCGTCATCCCGGTGCCGCGTGGCAGCTTGGTGCTGAGCGGCGTCTGACCGATCACCTTACCGGCGAGGATCACGTCGGCGCCCGCCGGATTCGAGGTGACGTGCAGCTTGATCGAGGTCTTGACCGCTGCCGGAACGACAGAACCCACGACCTCGGCGGATCCCGATCCCGTTCGATTCGCGGTCGCGGTGCTGGGCGTTGTGGGGTCCTCGGCCGGCTTCGCGGTCGGATCGTGCGCGGCGCTGCCCGATCCGACCCGCAGCTCGGAGCCGGTGTTCATGCTGACGGTGGGCTCCTCCTTGTCGGAGTCGTCCTTGCCACCGCCGAGCGTCATCAGGAGGATGACCACGCCAACGGCGGCGATGCCGAGGCCGATGAACAGAGGCCGGCGATTGGGCGCGAGCTGGAGATCCGCGCCGTCATCGAAGCCCGCTTCAAAGTCGTAGTCCGCATCCGCGACGTCACCGCGCGCGGTCCCCGGCGCGCTCGCATACCCGTGGCGCGTGCTCGGAATCGCACCGTGCGCCGGACCGGAGTGCGATCCGGATCCCGGAACCGCGGGGAACTGCCCCGCGTCCGGCGCTCCCGCGGAGAACATCGTGAGAGCTCGGTGCGCAGCCGAAGCATCGTAACCACGGACCGTCGTCACCCGGGTCGGCGGCATCCCGGGCAGCGGGACCGATGGCGCGGTAGTTGGCGGGATCGGAGTAAGCTCCGGAGAGGAAGGGCGAGCGTCGAGCTCGGGCGGAAGCGAGCCGTTCGATGCGTAGGCCGGTTGAATGGTTGGATACGACTTCGCGTTCCAGTCGACCGCGTTCGCATCCGCGTCGTCGCGACGCTCGTGGCGAGGTAGATCGAGGATCGCACTCGGTGCCTGGATGGGTCCAGAATCCGGCGCGGGGAGCGGCAACATCGGACGGCCCATCTGCTCGCGGCCCGTGCCGTTGGTGTTCGAGATCGTGCTCTCGCGCGGGATCAACGGGGGGCTGTGGCGGTCCTGGCGAAGCCATGGCTCGGTCTGGTCGCCGAACATCTCGCGCATGAACCGGCCGAGCGACATCATCGACAGTGACATCCGGGCCGAGGTGGCAAACGCCTCGATCGCCTCGAGCAACGCGCTCGCGCTCTGGTAACGCTGCGCCGCGTCCACCGCCAGCGCCTTCATCACGATGGCCTCGAGCGCCTGCGGGTAGCCCTGGACCAGACGCGTCGGGCGCACCACGTCCCCGGTCACGATGCGGTGCATGGTGTCGAAGTCCGAGTCGGCGCGGAAGCAGCGGTGCTGCGTGGTGATCTCGTAGAGGATGATGCCGAGCGAGAACACGTCGCTTCGGCGATCGACATCGCGACCGCGGCACTGCTCGGGTGCCATGTACGCGAACTTGCCCTTGATGATTCCGGACTGCGTCTCGATCGACCGCGCCGTCGCCTTCGCGATGCCGAAGTCGAGCAGCTTCACCGAGCCGTCGTAGCCGATCATGATGTTCGACGGCGAGACGTCGCGATGGACGATGCCGAGTGGCACACCGTCGCTTCCCCGGCGCTCGTGCGCGTGATTGAGCCCCGCTGCGGCCCCCGTCACGGCCGTCAACGCCAGCTCGAGTGGCACGCGAGTTCCCTGGCTACCCGCCTTGGCGAGGAGCGCCCGGAGATCCTGGCCGTGTACGTACTCCATCGCGAGATAGTGGATGCCGGCGTCTTCGCCGACCTCGAACACCTGTGCGACGTTCTGATGATTGAGTGACGCGGCGAGCCGCGCCTCGTCCAGGAACATCTGAACGGCGGTGTGGTCGTTCGCTCGCTCCGGGGTGATTAGCTTCAAGACGACATGCCGCTCGAAGCTGCCGATGCCCGTGGTGCGGGCAATGTAGATCCGTGCCATCCCGCCAGCAGCGAGTGGCATCATGATCTCGTACTTGCCGAGACGTGCGGGTAGCCCCCCTGCCGTGGCTACTACGGTCACAAGATCGATCGTTCCACCGGGGGTACTCCCTGTCAAGCAAACGCCTCGAACCCCTGAACAATTCAGCGATGTAGGTGTTCGTCCGGTGCACAGCGAGACGCGCTAACTGGCTCAGATCAGCGCGACGTCCCGGCGAGCGTCATGTGGGATACGCGGAACGTCGGCGCAGCCGTGGAGCTGCGAAGCTCGAGGTCATCGGCGACTGCGTCGATCCGCTTCAAGATCTCGTCGAAGTTGGCCGCGATCGTGACCTCGCTGACCGGGAATGTCAGCTCGCCATCCTCGATCCAGAACCCCTGCGCGCCCCGTGAGAAGTCACCGGTCACCGGGTTGAAGCCAAAGCCCATGAGCGAGGTGACGTAGAGGCCGCGCTTGGTATCGCGGATCAATGCGTCGCGCTTCCAGGTGCCGGCCTGCATGACGAGATTTGACGTGGTCGGCCCGGGGTTGCCGCCGATGCCGCGGCCGGCGGATCCGGTGGACTGCCGGCCGAGCTTGCGCGCGCTGTATACGTCGCACAGCACGGACGACAGGACGCCCTTGTCGATCACGCTGTTCTTGCGGGTGGGTAGTCCATCGCCATCGAACGGCTTGGAGCCGGGCGCACGGGGGATCAGCGGATCGTCAACGATCGTCACCAGCGGCGATGCCACGAGCTCTCCCTCCTTGCCGACGAGGTAGCTCGACTTGCGCCAGAACGACGATCCATTCGCGACGCCGAAGATCGTGCCGACGATCGACCGCGAGACTTCCGGATCGAACACGATCGGACACTCCTGCGTCTCGACCTTCCTCGAACCGAGCGTGGCGCAGGTGCGGCGCGCAGCCTCGATACCGACGGCCTCCGCGGCCTCGAGCTCGGCAAGGAACCGCGATGCCGTCCACCAGTAGCCGTTGCGCTTCTTCGGATTGCCAGGGTCCGTCATGTCGTCGCACAGCGGCTCGACAACGAGCGACGCGTAGCTGCCGCGATAGCCGCCGACGAAGCCACCGCTGGTCGCGAACGCCGTGGCGCCGAGCACCCGCGACCACGTGGCTCCCTCGGAGTTGGTGACGCGCGCATCGTGCTTGCGCGCTGCCGCCTCGCCCGCGATCGCCTGCTTGAGCGCCCACGCGGCATCGACCTCGGCGACGCGCGGATCATAGAGATCGAGCTCGGGATAACTCGTGGCGAGCAGGGATGGATCCGGCGGCGCCGAGAACTCGTCGCGCTCGGCGAGGTCGGCGAGCGTCACGGTCTCCGCGCACAACGCCTCGAGCGCCTCGCGGCGCAGATCGCTGGTGTAGGTGACCGCGCGCTTGCCGCCCTTCAGCACGCGCAGGCCAAGCGCGCGCGAGCCCGCCTCCTGCACGAGCTCGGGCTCGCCGAGGCGGATCTTCGCGGTCAACTCGCTGCCATCGCGAACGAGGACCTCCGCGTCGTCCGCGCCTGCCCGCTTTGCGAGCTCCACGGCGAGCTGCGCCACATCGCACAGCTCCTTGACGGTTTGCTCCGACACCCCGACGCCTGCGGCCGAGGTCGATGAAATGCGGACTCCACTCATGCCTGCGTGCCTCCGACCGTGATCGACGCGATGCGCACCGTCGGCGTGCCGACGTTGACCGGGACCGACTGACCGTCCTTGCCGCACGTCCAGATTCCATCCGAGAGCTCGAAGTCCGAGCCGAGCATGTCGACGCGCCGGAGCACCTCGGGCCCGTTGCCGATCAGGTTCACGCCCTTGAGCGGCGCCGTGAGCTTGCCGTCCTCGATCAGGTAGCTCTCGGTCAGCGAGAACAGAAAGTCACCGTTCGAGATATTGACCTGACCGCCGGAGAACCGCTTGGCGTAGATGCCCTTCTTGACGCTCTTGATGATGTCGTCGGGGTTGTCCTTGCCGCCGAGCAGCGAGGTATTCGTCATGCGCGGCAGCGGCATCGAGCGGAATGATTCACGACGGCCATTGCCCGTGGGCTGGATGCCGTAGTGCTTCGCGCTCAGGCGATCGTGCATGTAGCCGACCAGCACGCCGTTCTCGATCAGCACGTTGCGCTGACCGGCATAGCCCTCGTCATCGACGTTCACCGCGCCCCGCGAGTTCACGATCGTGGCGTCATCGACGACTGTGCACAGGGTTGATGCGACGTTCTTGCCGATCTGCCCCGAGTAGTTCGAGGTCTCCTTGCGGTTGAAGTCGGCCTCGAGGCCGTGACCGACCGCCTCGTGCAGCAGGATCCCGGAGTCGCCGGGGCCGAGCACCACCGGCATCTCGCCGGCCGGCGCATCGCGGGCATCGAGCATCGCGATCGCGATCCGCGCAGCTTCGCGGCCGTGGGCCACGGCATCGCGCTTGGCATCGGCGAAGTAGTCGAGGCCATAGCGGCCGCCGCCACCGCCCGATCCGGACTGGCGCTTCGCACCATCCTCGGCGACCACGCGCACGCCGAACCGCAACAGCGGCTGGACATCGGTGGCCATCCGGCCATCGGAGGTGAACAGCAGCACCTCCTTGATACTCTCGGCGAACGACGCCTCGACCTTCACGATCCGCGGGTCGAACGCGCGGGCGGCCTTGTCGGCGGCGCGTAGCAGCGCCAGCTTGTCCTGCGCAGGGACCACGAGCGACGGCGTGGGGACCGAATAGAAGCTCGGAGTGGGGATGCTGGTGAGCGCGGCGATGTTCACCGGCGGGTGCCCGCCACCGACGGCGATCTGCCCCGCGGTCTTCGCGGCATGGGCCATCTTCTCCCACGACAGGTCCTCGCAGTATGCGTATCCCGTGGCGTCGCCCTTGGTGACGCGGACGCCGAGACCCAGCGTGATGCCGCGGCCGAGCGTTCGAATCTGTTCCTCCTCGAGCGCGTAATCCGCGCTGACCCGGAACTCGAAGTAGATGTCGGCGTAGTCTCCGCCGGCATCGAGGGCCAGGCCGAGCAGCTTGTTCGCGAGCGCGGCATCGATCGCGTTCGCGCCGCCTGCGGCAAACGGCGCGCGAAGCGCAGCCGGGAGCGTCGTCGGTGTCATCCCGGGACTGTAGCAGCGAGGGCCGCCATCCGGCCCTGGTCAGACGGCGAGTTTCTCCGGTGCGCTGCGACTACTTCTCGCGACCGGTGACCTTGGCCAGCGCACCCTCGGCAGCCGCGCCGGCAACCGCGATGTCGGCCTCGGAGCCGCCGAGCCACAGTCGCCCGAACGCGCCGAACGTGATGACTTCCATCAGGTGAATGTCCGCGGCCTTCTCGGCCTCGTTCGCGGCGAGCGCGGCGTACGCGGCCGGGAACACCTCGAGGATGTAGAGCGTCTGCCCGCGCATGACCATGTCGCCGTGGCGCATCCGGTTGATGAGCTGGCTCTGATGACCATCGAGGCCGGTGATGATCTGCGAAGATACAACCTTCGGCTTGATCCGATCCTCGCGCTTGGCGCCCATGTTCGCGAGGATCGCGTCGACCGCGGCCTCGACCTGGCCCTTGTCGTCGTTGTGCAGCTCGAGCATGCCGTACGCCCGCTCGACGATCTGCATGCCGGGGCGGCAGGTGGTGGCCTTGAGCGCGGCGTCGGTGAGCTGATTGATCGCGATACCGGGTGCGATCTCGATGAACAGCGCCGCTTCGGTCTCGAGCGGCATGAAGCCAGAGCACACCGTCTGCAGGAACCCGGTCAGCTGTGGCTGCAGCGAGTCGAGAACCGTGAGCGCGCGGAGCTCCATCGTGGGCACGCTACCACAGCGCCCCCCCCGAGATCGGGCGCGGTCCGTCGCTGCGGCGTCCAGATGCCGGGTGTGCATCCGCCGGTAACGAGCACCCGCGTGTCGTCAATACGGACCAGCTGCGGGCTCGCGACCGTCATCGCGGACGATCGATTCCAGTCCCCGTCGGGACTGCGCACCTCGAGATCCGTGCACTCGCCGTACCGGTCCCACAACCGTGTGCCCATACCACCGATCACGACGACCCGGCGATCGCCCAGCTCGCAAGCAGCCGCCTGCTGCCGCGAGGGCGCCGCCGTTCGCCAGCGCGACGAGCGCGACGTGCGACCGCTGCGGCGCGCCGGGCAGCTCGTTCCAGCGCAGCCCATCCCAGCGCCAGGCGCCTTCCCCCACGACGATCAGCGATCCATCTGCGAGCACCGCGGCCGCCGGATGCGCGACGGGTTTCGGCAGCAGCGGCAACGGCTTCCACGTTGACGACCCGGGCGTCCAGGTCTCGACGCTCGCCAGCCCTGAATCCTCGCCGCCGATTACCCCGCTGCCGTCGATCACGATAACCGAGCCTTCGAACACGACGGTGGCGTGATGAACGCGGGCCTTCGCCAGCGACGGCACGTCGGTCCACGTCAGCACATCGAGGTCGAACCGCATGCACGTCGCGAGCACCGCGCCGTTGGCGGGACGTGACATGTAGCCCCCAACGGCGAGGATCCGCCCGTCGGGGATCAGGGTCAATGTCGGGAGGTTGCGGCGATCCCCGGGAACGGCGGCCACGTGATCGCCGTCGCTCGACAACACGTCAGTGGCCTCGTCGGTCGCGACGACGATCCTGCCGCGCGCGACGGCTCCACGATGCCAGTATGCGAGGTGGCTATTCGTGGTCCGGAGCGGTGAAAAGCTGCCGAGCATCGCTGCTCGAGTGTGTCAGCGCCGCAGCGATTCAGAAATGCGCGGCTTGCAGAATAATCAACGACGCGGAGGACGGCCGGGCGCTTTCTTGCCGAACGAGCGACCCTGCCCTCGCGGCTTTCCATCGCGTGCTCCGGCTGGCGACGGTGCGCGCGCACCGCTTCCCCGCGGCTTCTGATCCGGTCCCTGCGGGCCGAAGGCGGCCTCGTCACGGCTCCGAGGTCCCGCGTCGCGATCGCGCCAGCGTCCCTTGTCGCGCGCGACACCGACGCCACCTCGCGGCCCATCACCGCGCGCCGGCGCGCCCTCGCTGCGCGGAGCCGCGGAACGACCGCCACCACGCGCATCCGGTGCGCCGCGCCCGCCGCGAGGGCCGTCCCCGCGCGGCGTGTACGTGCGACCGCCCGCCTCGGGTGCGCCACGCCCACCGACGCGAGGAGCATCGCCGCGCGGAGCGAACGTGCGACCACCGCCACGCGGACCGTCGCTGCGAGCGCCACGCGGAGCATCGCTGCGAGCGCCACGCGGAGCATCGCTGCGAGCGCCACGCGGACCGTCGCTGCGAGCGCCACGCGGAGCATCGCTGCGAGCGCCACGCGGACCGTCGCTGCGAGCGCCACGCGGACCGTCGCTGCGCGCGCCACGCGGACCGTCGCTGCGCGCGCCACGCGGACCGTCGCCGCGCGCGCCACGCGGACCGTCGCTGCGCGCGGCGCCACCGCGCGGACGATCGCTGCGCGGGCCGTCATCGCGGGGACCGTCGCCGCGGGGAGCCGCACTGCGCGGGGTGAACGAGCGAGCGCCGGTCCTCGAGTCGCCGCTGGAGGTCCCGTCACCACGAGGAGTAAACGTCCGGCCGCCGCTGCGCGGACCGTCTCCGCGAGGGCCTTCGGTGCGAGTG
>JAYUVX010000292.1:0-12710 GCA_043753855.1 Myxococcales bacterium
GCGATCGCCCGGGACAGCTCGATCACCTCGGCGGCGAGTTGCGCGCCTGCCTCCGCGGTGGAGGCGTCCTGGGATCGCGCGCCGAGCAGCACCGCGGCCTCGCGGTGACGCTCTGGGCAGAACGCGCCGAAGCTCTCGAATACCGACGGCGCACTGACGCCAACCGCCATCCCGTGCGGGACGATCGGCACGTCGGGATACCCCGCGGGCGCGTAGCCACGCACCCGGCCAGCGACGGCGTAGGCCATCGCATGCGGCGCATGCACGCCGGCATTGCCGAACGCGATACCAGCGAGCGTGGCGGCCCACATGACCTGCTCTCGGGCCTCGATATCGGCGGGGTCGCGAACCGCGCGCACGAGGTAGCTGCCGGCGAGCCGGATCGCCTCGCGGCAACCGAGGTCACTCCACGGGTTCGCCCCCTGACTCATCGGGCGCGCGCTCGGGCGTACCGGTACACCACGCTGCCGATAGGGCCGCGCCGTGAACGACTCCAGCGCGTGGCACAGCACGTCCATCCCGCTCGACGCGACGACGTTCGCCGGCAACGTGGCGGTGGTACGCGGATCCACGATCGCCTCCGTGGGGCGCAAGCGCGGCGAGGCGATGCCGGTCTTCGCATGGTGCGCGAGCCAGTCGAAGATCGCGATGCCGGTGACCTCGCTGCCGGTGCCGCACGTGGTCGGGCAGGCGATGTGCGGTGCGAGCGGGCCGGGCACCGGGGTCGCATCGCCGAGCGGCGCGTTGACATAGCTACGCAGCGCAGCGGGATATGTGGCAAGCAGGTTCGCGCCCTTGCAGGTATCGATCACCGAGCCGCCGCCCAGCGAGACATAGCCATCGGGGCGTGCGTCGCGCGCAAACCGTGCGGCCTCCTCGAACGAGGCATCGGTCGGCTCGATGGCGACCGCATCGAACACGATGGTGTCGAGCCCGGCCGCGCGCAGCGACTGTTCGACCTCGGTGAACCAAGGCAACACGCGCAGCCGCAGATCGGTGAATACCGCGACGCGGCGCATGCCGAGCGCGCGGGAGCGGTCGCCGATCTCCGCGAGTGCGCCGCGGCCGAACGTGACGCGCGAGGCATCCACCGTGAACGCCGTGTCACAGCCGGCGGCGTGCGCGGCGAGGTGGCGGCAGGTCATCGCGGCGAGCTTCGCCGCTCGCGTTCAGCGGGGCAAGGGCGGCGCCGCGCAGTAGCTCGTGGGCAGCAGCGCTGGATTGGGTGCCAGGCTGCACGCTCGGGCGGTGGCGGCCTCGGCATCGTCCCGGGTGCTCGCCGCGTACCCGAGCAGCATCCACGAGCGCCAATCGTCGGGGTGCGCCGCTACGATCCGCTGCGCGGCGCCCGGATCCACGGTCTGCGTCTTCCACGCGCGGATCAGGTACGCGAGGAGGTTCGCCGGATCGTTCGCGATCGCGAGGCCGATCTCGGGGGGCTCGGCGGGGTTGCCGCGATCGTTGTAGGCGCGAAGCACGCCGCGCGCGGCCTGCACCTCGCCGTCGCCGATCGACCGTGTGGTGATGTGCGGCTCGCGGATCTTCACGGTGTAATGCCATACCTGGTGAGATCCGTGCGCGATCCACGCGCGTACCTCGTGATCGAGCGCGCCGCGGTCAGCTGCGGAAACACCACGAACGATGGAATCGTTCATCGTCGCTGAAATCGGATCGAGCGCTTCATGCGCGTCACACCGAGGCGTGGGCGCGCACTCCAAGGTCACTGCTATCCGGATGTTCGGGTAAGCGCGCTTGCTTGTAGGCCACCCATCCGTCATGGGGCTTACCGACTATTCACCGGCCTCCACTTCTTGCACCCTGAGGTCAACGCAAAGGGGGGCAGCATGAACCTGCGCGCGGAAGATCTACGCTGGCAATCCGGTGGCGCCCGCTGGGCTCGGATCCGGATGCTGATGCTCACCGATGACGAGATCGAAGGACGGCGACTGCAGAAGCGCCGGAACACGCTGGTCGTCGGAACACCTCTCGAGCTGATCGTCCTGCTCGAGAGCACTCAGCATACGATGTCGACGATCGTGCTCGCGGGACGGTTCGCCGTCGATGACGAGCTAAAGAACAGCCTCCACGAGCTCTACCCGGAGCTCGGGATCGTCCGGATCGAACCCGAGGCGAATTGATGCGGCTGTCCCGGGCGTTCTCCGATCTGACCATCGGATGGTTGATCGTGATGATTCACGCCCGGCTCGCGCAGCGGCTCGGCAACGTCCCGGGCGAGACGCCGGTGCGCCCGGCGCCTCGGCAGGAGCGGCAACCGGACTCCTCGCACCGACGTGCCGCTGATCCTCGAGCGTACATCGAGCTGCGATGATGTCGCCGCGGGTCACTCGCGGGGTGCGCGAGCTGCGCGCGCATTCCACAGCAGGATCGACGCGACGGTGGGTGCCAGCATCGCGACCACGATGATGACCACGTCGAGCACGCCCCGCCGCCGCGGCAGGTCGTAGACGATCGCCTGCACCGCGGTGAGCAGCACATCTCCGGTGACCGCGGTGGCCACCACATCGGCGAGCGGCTGCCGCCAGCGCTGCGCCAGGGTGAACAGCCCCGCCCCGAGCACGATGTCGAACGCGCGCGCGGCGGAGCTGCTCGCGGAGGTTCCGGCTGCCGTCGACGACAGCCGGCCATGCCGCGGGTGACCACATCGGCTGATCACCGACCCGCAGCGCCGGCCAGGTGGTGGCATCGCGGAACCGCGACTCGGTCCCGAACCACGCGGTCCGGCGGCCGGCAGCGCGTCCAGCCGCGACGAAGGCGGCGGCGACCTCCGCGAGTCGCTCCCGCGCCGCGATCGGTGGACCGGCCGCGACCCACGAGCGGCCGGTATCGACATAGCCGACACACGCATCGTCGCCCGCGAACCAGTAGCGGAACCCCGGCTCGAGGATCTGGAACGACGTCAAGTTCCAGCCGTCGACACGCAGCAGTGCGAGCACACGCTCGCGCTCGGTCACGTCCGCTTCTCGAGCCCACGCGTCGGCCGGATCCACTGCGGCAGAATGTACTCCCATGGCAGCACTCGCTCGCGCCGCGGTTCCTCTTCCAGATGGCGGGCGCGTGCCTCGAGGAAGTCGTGCAGGGCGACCCCGCCCATCAGGTGACGATCGTTGGCCGGATTGACCACCAGCCGGGCGGTCACCTCGTGCTCGGCCCTGCGCGGGATCGCGCCGCGCACGGTCTCGCTCGGCTGCACCGTGCGCGCTGGCCGCCGAGGTTGGCGGGGAAGCTGCCATCGAGCGGCGTATCATAGATGGGGTCCCATGTATTAAAGTACGTGGGCGCCAATGAATTCGTGCGGCAGCCTGTCCCGGGCTCCCGCCACAGTCCCCCTGCGATCGGTTAAGCTCCTTGCCAATGGCTCCGCGTGTCCGACCCGTGCCGCCCGACGAGGCAACGACCGTGCTCGTCGCGTTGCGCCGGATCGTACGATTTTTGCGGCTCGCGGATCGTGAGGTCGAAGCGGCGTGCAAGATCTCGGCAGCGCAGCTGTTCGTGCTCCACACGCTGGTCGACAAGCCCGCAACCTCGCTCTCCGAGATCGCGGAGCGGACGCTGACCGATCAGAGCTCGGTGTCGACGGTGGTCGCCAGGCTCGTCGAGCGCGGTCTCGTGCGGAGGACGCCATCGCGCTCGGATCGGCGTCGCACCGAGCTGCGAGCCACGCCCGCCGGGGTGCGCATGGTCCTCCGCGCGCCGCGGATCGCGCAGCTCCAGATGATCGAGGCGATCCGCACGATGCCTGCGGCGCGACAGGTCGAGCTCGCCCGCGCGCTCGATGGTCTCGCTGTCGCGATCGGCGCGAACGAGGTCGCGCCGCGGATGTTGTTCGAGGACGAGGCGCCGCGGCGGCGACGGTAGGGCCACCGTGGTAAACCGCGCGGCATGGCATCGGAGGCCCATCGCGCGATCGATGCCGTGTGGCGTATCGAGTCCGCGCGGTTGATCGCCGGGCTCTTGCGGATCACCCGGGACCTCGGCGTTGCCGAGGAGCTGGCTCAGGACGCGCTGGTCAGCGCGCTCGAGAACTGGCCGGAGAGCGGGATCCCGGAGAACCCCGGGGCCTGGCTGATGACCACGGCGCGCAACTGCGCGATCGGCCCCTCCCGGCCGTGACTCGAGTGATACTGAAGCCGTGGCCGTTCCCGCTGCTGCTCCGGTCCGGTGCTTTCGGTGTGGTGCTGCGGCGGTGTGGCACGCCCAGGCCCACCAGTGGGGCTGCGATCACTGCCGCGACCTGGTCGGCGGCCCGCCGCCGTTTCCCGCCCCAGTCGCGCCTCCCGGCAGCTATGTGACGCAACCCGTCCCGAAGTGCCCGCGCTGCGCGGCGGATGCCACCTGGCAGGCCCAGGCCGGCACGTGGGGGTGCGATCGCTGCAAGATCCACCTCGATCCCGCGGTGGTGGCGGCGGGCAGCACCGCGGCGGTCGGCGATGCCGGTGCGAAGGTCGCGAAGGTTCTGCTCTGGCTGGTGCTGATCATCGGTTTGATCGCGATCAAGGTCGCGCTGCGGAGCCACCGCTGATGGCGACGGAACCCTCGGTCGTCCTGTTCGACATCGGCGGGGTCCTCTTGACCAACGGCTGGGACCACGTGTCGCGCGCGCGGGCGGCGGAGGTGTTCGCGCTCGACGACGGCTTCGAGACCCGCCACACCGCGTACGCGCTCGATCTGGACACGGCCCGGGTCACGCTCGACACGTATCTCGACCGCGTGGTGTTCGATCGCGCGCGCACGTTCACGCGCGACGCGTTCATCGAGTTCATGCAGAGCGAGTCGCAGCCGTTCCCCGACACGATCGCCGTGCTCGACGAGGTGGTCGCGACCGGTCGCTACCTGGTGATGGCGCTCAACAACGAGTCACGCGAGCTCAACGACTACCGGATCGACACGTTCGAGCTCGCGCGCAGATTCGATGGCTTCTTGTCCTCGTGCTATCTCGGACTCGCGAAGCCGGATCCCGCGATCTACCTGCGCATGTTGCAGATCGTCCATCGCGCACCGGAAGCGTGCGTGTTCGTCGACGATCGCACCGGCAACATCGCGAGCGCGGTCGAGCTCGGAGTCCACGGAGTGCATCACACGACGGCCACGACCACCCGCGAGACGCTGCGCGCGCTCGGCGTCAAGATCTGAACGCCGGCTACAGCTCGATCGCGAGCCCCTCGCGCGCCACGATCGCCTCGATTGTCGGCGCATGATCGCGAGTCCATCGCGCAGCGTCGGTCGCGACCACGTCGAGCTCGTCGTCGCTGCGATCGGGATCGTGGTGATGGAGCGCGACGCGAGCCGCACCCGCGTTGCTGGCGAGCTCGAGCACCTCGGAGACCACGGAGTGGCCCCAGCCGTGCTTCGCGGGCATGTCGGACGGCAGGTACTGCGCGTCGTGAATGAGCAGGCTGGTTCCCTCGGCGAACCGCGCGATCTCGTCGGCCGTGGTGATCACGGCGCCCGGCGGAGCCAGCTCGTTGTCGGTGAGGTAGCACAGCGAGGTTCCATCCTCGTCGTCGATCCGGAACCCGTTGGCGCCCCCGGGGTGGTTGAGCTCGATCGTCGTGATCGTCGCAGTGCTGATGTGGTGCTCGCACACATCCTCCACGCGCTCGATCTTCGAGGGAAGGTCCGAGAATTTGACCGGGAAGTGCTCGCCGTCGAGCATGATCGGCGGCCGCCGAAATGCCTCGCGGCCCTTTGCCGTCATCGGGTGCATCACGATGTGCGTATCCTTCGCGTACAGCGGCCCGAAGAACGGCATCCCCATGATGTGGTCCCAGTGCGGGTGGGTGATGAACATGTGGATCTTGCCGCGATACCCCTCCGCCTGCAGCGCCTTGCCGGCCTCGCGTAATCCAGTGCCCGCATCGAGCAACAGCCGCGTGCCATCGGCGAGCGTGACCTCGACGCAGACGCTGTTCCCGCCGTAGCGCACGGTCGATGGACCTGGCGTCGGGATCGAGCCGCGCACGCCGAAGAACCTGACCCGCATAGATCGGTTCTACCGCGAAGCTGGGGTCAGCCGGGCCACGGCATCTTGCAATCGGGTGCACGGATCGGCGTGCCCTCGATCCAGGTCGCCTACGGGTGCTACGGCGAGACCGAGCTCGCGGATGCGGTGCGCCGGCTGCGTGATGCCTTGCCTCGCGGGAGCAGCTCGACGAAGCTCCGGCCATGACCTACACGCTGTACTGGTCCCCCGCCACCGCGAGCATGGCGGTGCACTGGATGCTGCTCGAGCTGGGGATCCCGCACGAGCTGGCGCGCGTCGATCTCGACGGCAAGCAGCAGAAGTTGGAGGCCTACCTCGCGCTCAATCCCAACGGTGTGGTGCCCACGCTGATCGTCGATGGCGTGCCGCGCTACGAGTCCGCGGCGCTGGTCATGCTGCTCGCCGAGCGGCACCCCGAGGGCCACCTGGTTCCGGCGGTCGGTACGTCGGCGCGCGCCGATTATCTGATGTGGATCGTCCACCTCGCGAACATGCTGCAGCCGGCATTTCGCGGCTGGTTCTATCCCGACGAGCCGGCGGGCGCAGCCGCAGCGGGGCCGCGAAGGCGGCATCGCGCGTGCGCATTGAGGTCACCTGGGATCGCGTCGACGCGCACCTCACCGGTCGCTCGTACATGACGGGCGAGTCGGTCAGCGCGCTCGACTTCTACGCGACGATGCTGATGCGGTGGTCGCGTAACATGCCGAAGCCGGCGACCGAGTGGCCCGCGATCGCGGCCTACGTGTCGCGGATGAAGGCACGTTCCACGTTCAAGCTGCTCTACGACCGGGAAGGTCTCACCGAGTGGGCGTGACGATCGCACCGTGGACGTTCAGCCGTCCTCCGGGTCCGCGCCACGCGAACGTGACGCTGTTCGTGTTCGGTGCCGTGCGCGATGACCTGCCGATGTCGCTGCCCTTGTTCGGTGTGCCCGATGCGGAGGCGCTCGAGGCCTGCGCCGTGCGCCTGCATCAGCGTGCTGCCGACCCGGTGTGGTTCGATGGCTGGCGGTCCGGATCGCTCCGCACCATCGCGCGCGTCGATCTCGCGGAGGATGCCGACGTGCTCGACCAGGCGGACGTGATGCATTCGATCACGGTGGACATCGAGGATCCGGCGAATCTGCGCTACCTGCAGGCCGCATGGGGCATCGCTCGCTATCTGATCGCGCGCGGCGCGACGGTGGTCCTCGACGCGCATGCGATCGCGTTCACCGGCGGCCTCGACCTGCCCGAGCCGGGTGCACCGCTCGATGTCGCCCACGAGGTCCGGGTGGTCTACGAGACCAAGTCGACCCGCTCCGATCTCGCGCATGCGATCCACACGCGGGGGATGCGCAAGTTCGGTGCACCCGATCTGATCGCGCTGTGCTGCGATCCCGATGTGCCCCTGATCGGCACCGCCATCGGCGAGCTCGTGGACTCGATTGCTCGCGGCGAGGAGCTCGGTATGCCGCGCCACCGGGTGGAGGTCATGCCCGGGGTGAGCTGGGTGGTCGTTCCCGACGAGCATGGCCTCGGCAGCTTGCTCCAGCTCAACAATGCCGCGCGCGTCATCGTCGACTCCGATGGCCACGATCTGGTCGGCGTGGCCGAGCGTCTGCGCCGCAAGCCAAGCTGAGCGGGCGCTGGTGCCCAGGGCAACCGGCCGGTAGCCGATCGCTGGGTCCCTGATATCCTGGAGCCGTGCGTGTCCTCGTCTACGACAAGACCTGCGTGCGCGCCGGCGGCCATCTGTCGATCGCGTGGGCCGCGGGGGCGGGCCTCTATCGCGCGCTCGGCCGGGTCGATCGCTCGCACGGGGTCGCGAGCTGGCGTGAGGCGCTGGCGTGGCTCGCCACGATCGATCAGCCGATCGACGAGCTACAGTACTGGGGGCACGGTAAGTGGGGCGGTGCGCTCGCCGGCGACGAGATCCTCGATGTGCGCTCCCTCGCTCGCGATCACGAGCATCGAGCGGGTCTCGATCTGCTGCGCGAACAGCTCGCGCCGGATGCTCTGATGTGGTTCCGGACCTGCGAGACCCTCGGCGCGCGCGCGGGCATCGCGTTCGCGGAGCAGCTCTCCGATTTCCTCGGCGCGCGAGTGGCCGGTCACACGTACGTGATCGGCTTCCATCAGAGTGGCCTGCACGGAGTCCTGCCCGGCGCGCGGGCGAACTGGGACCCCGGCGAGGGTCTCGTCGAGGGTACGCCCGATGAACCGGTACGCGCTGGGTGGTCGCACCGATCGGCCCCGCACACCATCACCGCGCTCTCCGGCCGCGTCCCGACCGCCTGGTTCGCTCGCGACTAGTGGATCCGGCGCGCGCGCGTGATCGGCAGCGGACGCGTCGGCCGCCGGCAGCGTGCGGTTCGCTCGCTCATGCGTGGGACCGGGAACACGATCTCGAGCCGCGTTGCATTGTCCGGCTGGCTCGAGACCCTCAGCGTGGCGTCGTGCTGGCCGACCACGCCGAGCACGACGCGCAGCGAATCGCCGTGCTCGAGGCTCGGGGGCAGCGGGCTGGCGTCGGATGACTTCGACATGCTCAACACTTCGAGCCGGATCCCGTTCCGATCCTCGGTGCTCTCGACGATGATCGCGACGCCGCCGGCTCGCGATACCGGCGCGAGCCAGAGCTCGAGCAGGTTCGAGACCAGGCGCTCGAGCTCCGAGCGTACGCCTTGAATCTGGGCCAGGTTCGAGGCGATCTCGACCACCAGCTGGATCTGCGGAGACAGCGTCCTCGCACGCTCGGCGACCACGCCCTCGACGAGATCTCCGAGGTCGAGCAGCTGTGCAGACTCTTCACCAACCATCCTCACGACCTTCATAGGATGAAGGGGAGCGCGCGCATCGTCGGGGCGCAGTGCGGCAGGGTCCGATCTTCTCGTCGGTGTTCGTCCTACAAATCGGGGTGAGAACGACGAGCGTGGCAAAGGCCACACTCGATCGTTGGAGGCGGCTCACGCGTCGCGGATGCGCGCGGAGCGAGTCAGAAGTCCACGCCGAGACCGCCCTGGATGATCAGTGGATTGACCCACACGCTCATCTTTGCGGTTCCTACCTCGACGTTATCGAACAGCGGCAGCCCGGGTGTCCGCACCTGGATGTGATGCACCTCGGCGCGCGCCAGCATGAACGCGATGAACTTCACGTCGAGGCGCGCATACAGGCCCTTGTAGATCTTCGCCTCGACGCCACCCTGGAACACGAGGCCGGGTGCCGGCGCGACCGTCATCTCCGGCTGGCTGATCTCGGTCAGCATCGGATTGGTGACCTTGGCGCCATAGGTGAGCAGCACCGACACGCCCGCTCCGATGTAGGGCTGCACCTTGCCGTGCGGCATCAGGTTGTAGACCAGCGTCAGCAGCGGAGGCGCTGCCTTCGCCTCGCCGAGCTCGGGACCGAGCGGGCCGACGCCGGTCGGGATCCCGAGTGCCATCGGTGCGATCGACTCGTTCGCGAGCGTACCGGTGGCGCGGAACTTCACGGTGAACGGGAGGCCGAGCAGGGTCTCGACCGACAGATGATCGTGGCCGAACGGCAGCTTGTAGCCGAGCGTGATCGCCGGGATCGTCGCCGAGCTGACCTCCGACCCAGAGCCTGCGATCGGTCCGTTCTTCACGGCGAGGCTCGCAGGCCCGTCGACGTCCGCGAGCTCCATCGGGCGCGACGTCGACAGCGGTGCGATGTGCGCGACGCCGCCGCGGACGTAGAACCGCTTGCTCGCGCGCTTCCTCGCGGCTGGACCCGGAGCCGCCGCGTGAACGTCGCCGGAACCGACCGGATCAGCTACCGGTTCGGCAGCGGACGCGGTGGGCTCGGGCGCCGGCGACACGTTCAGCTCCGGTGGCTCGTCGACCTTCGCGGGCGCGGCGGGTGGCTGCTTGCTGTGCTTGCGGCGTGGCGCGGCAGCTGCGAACGGCACCAGCGCTAGGAGGGCGAGCGTGGCAGCGAGCGCCTTCATCGGGTCACTCCGCGCAGCGGTGGCGAGTAGAGCTGCAGCTTCATCTCGCCGGTGGGTACCTGCATCTTCACCGAGCCCGACACGCCCAGCGGTGCATTGATGTTGACCTCGACCGGCATCGCTGCGGTGTTCTGCACGGCGATCGAGATCCGCCCGTCGGGCAAGAACGTCACCGGACCCTCGAGTGTCACCGACAGCGGCTTCGAGTGCAGGTCATGGCTCGACAGCGTGATGCGCATGTCGGGCGCGTCCATGTAGAGCTCGAGCTTCACGGTCATCGTCGGCGTACCGTTGCGGTCGACGATGTAGCCAGTCACCGCACCGCTCGCGGGCTCGCGCACCCGCATCACCGAGGTCCCGGTGTCGGTATTGACCCCGATGATCGCCGTGGCATTCATCGAGACCGAGGTCGCCAGCATCGCCTGCGCCGCGATCGTCACCGGGAGGCAGGCTGCCGCCGTGGATCCGTCGGGCAGCACGCAGTTGTGCGCAAGCTCGCCCATCTCGACCGGCAGCGAGCCGAGCAGATACATGCATGCCTGGGTGCCTGGCATCGCGGGCAGGCAGTCCGGCGACGTGAAGCGAGCCTGGCTGACCGAACCGGTGGTGCCGGTGATGTTCAGCGCGGCGCGGTTCTCGTCGGCCAGCGGTTCGCCGCTCTCGAGGAACCCGGAGCCGTTGAGATCGGTGAACGGTGCCGCGTCGGTGATCATGAACGTCGAGGTGACCGCCGGTGCGCCGAGGAACGGGATCGACAGATCCGGTCCGCCGGCACTGCCGTTGGTGGTGCCGCCAAGTGGGTCGAAGCTCGCGGCCGTGCCGAACACGCCGCACACCTCGCCGGCCGCGCAGCCGCTGTTGTTCCCGGAGACCAGGCGCAACCGGTAGCGCTTGTCGACCACCCACGGCTTGTCGGGGACGAACGACACGGTGCGATTGTGGGTGATGAACGAGCCGGCCACCACGGCGGTGCAGGTGCCCGCGCCATCGATCTCCTCGATCCGGACCGAGCCCTGGTTGCACGCGGTGCCGTGCACGATCGAGCCAGGCTGCGGCGGCTGGCTGAACGCCACGCTCACCGCTTCGTTCGCGGGCAGCTTGAAGCTCTCGTAGAGGTCGTCCTTGTTGCTTCCGCCGTCGCAGCGGCCCGGGCTCGCACCCGTCGCGCCCGTCAGTGCGCACGGAACGCCCGGATGGATCGCGGTGACGGTCAGCGGCGCATTGGTATTGACCAGGCGCGGCGTGGTGAACGAGATCGGGTTGGTCGCGGGCAGCTTGTTGCCTGCGACGTCGGCGACATCGGAGAGCACCACGCGATACGACGTGGAGTACGCGAGCGCGGCGAGCGGCCGCACGACCACGGCAGCTCCGTGACTCTCGATCACGCTCGGCACGGTGGTGCCGGCGTTGGTCTCGAGCCGCAGGCCACCGGCGCGCAAGCGCTCGAGATCCACGGGCTCGTTAAAGATGACCTCGATCCCCTGATCGACCGGATGCTCGATGGCGCCGACCCCTGGCATCGAGGCGACCAGCGCGGGTGCGGTGGCATCGACATCGGGATGCCCGGCGGGATCGGTGATCAGCTCGAGCACGAAGTTGGTCGGGGCCGAGGTGACGCCGAGCAGCCCGAGCTCCATCGACGCGACGGTCTCGATCGCGAGCAGGCCGTCGGTAGCGAGCACGGTGCCCGTTCCCTGTACGCCGAGCACGGTCTGGGTCAACACCGCGTTGCCCTTGGGATCGACGGCGTAGACCGCGAGGTCCATGCTGAGATCGACGTAGAGCGGTGCGCGCTCGTTCTCGGGCCGCTGCTCCGCGGCCTGGTGCGGATTTCGATACAGCCGGCCGCCTGCGTCGGTCAGCATCTCGATCTCGATGTCGCCCGTGGTCAGCCCGACCGGGATCTCGCCGCCGAGCTTGATGTCGAGACTGCTCGCCTTCAGGCGCTGGCCCTTGCGGATCACGAACGCGATCGGTCCCCCGAGCGTCTTGGGATCGCCGAGCTCGGCCGCGAGCGCACCGGGGAGCAGCGCGGAGGTCTGCGCGCCGATCAGCGGCTTGTCGATCGCGATCATGTTGGTCGCGGCGCCGGAGCGGGTGTGCGTCGGGCCCGGATCGGTCTTCTGCCGGATACGCAGGACCTGCGGGATCGTGATGTTGCCCTTGCTGTTCGCGGGCGTCAGCGGAATCGTGATCGGCGCGAGCGTCTGACCGCCGAGATCGGTGAGCCGGTTGCCGAGCCGCAGCTCGTACGTGGTGCCGGCCGTCAGATCATCCTTGGGATCGATCGCGATGTGAATGCCGCTGCCGATCACGGTCGCGGGGACCGGCTTGTTCGTCGTCTTGTCGATCAGCTCGACCGCGTCGGTCACGCCGGTCACCGTGCGCGGATCGAGGGGCTCGGAGAACACGAGCCGGATCGTCGAGGTCTCGAACATCGGGCGATACGCGGCCGGCATCGCGGGGTCGCCGCCGTTGACCGCGATCAAGGTCGGTGCCGCGGCGCGCGGTCGCGTCGTGCGCGTGGTGAACGCGACGAGCGGCGCGGTGGCGGGCAGGTTCCGCGCATCGGGCGCGAGCGGCTGCCGGACGTACAGCTGGTAGGTCGTGCCCTCGGCGAGCGTGGCGGCCGCGAACTGCACGCTCTTGCCATCGCCGACCACCTCGGCGGTGGCATCGACCGGACCATCGGGACCGACCAGACAGAACGCGCCGCTCACGCTCGCGCCCGAACCGGAGCACGGGCCGAGCGCGCTCG
>JAYUVX010000293.1:0-12698 GCA_043753855.1 Myxococcales bacterium
CCGCGGAAGTTCTCCTTGTCGAGCTGGATCCACTGCGGAACACCGCGGCGATCAACGGCGGCGAGCGCCTCGTTGATGCGAGCGATCTTCTGCGACGACTCGCGGACCTGGATCACATCGCGAGCCTTCACGAGGTAGCTCGGGATGTTGATCTTCTTGCCGTTGATCAGGAAGTGACCGTGGCGAACCAGCTGGCGCGCCTCGGCGTGGTCGGAGGCGAAGCCCATGCGGTAGGCGACGTTGTCGAGCCGGCGCTCGAGCAGCTGGATCAGGGTGTGACCCGAGACGCCCTTGCCCTGGACGGCCTTGTAGTAGTAGCCGCGGAACTGGCGCTCCGCGATGCCGTAGATGCGCTTGACCTTCTGCTTCTCGCGCAGCTGCTCGCCGTAGTCCGAGCGCTTGCGGCGGCGGCTCTGGCCATGCTGACCCGGCGGATACGAGCGACGCTCGTATCCGCACTTGTCGGTATAGCAACGCTCTCCCTTGAGGAAGAGCTTCATGTCTTCACGCCGGCAGAGCCGACAAACTGCACCCGTATAGCGAGCCATTGTTGTTCGTTCCTAGTACGAGGTGATCAGACGCGACGACGCTTGCGAGGGCGGCACCCATTGTGCGGCACCGGCGTCACGTCCCGGATGAGGTTGATCTTGAACCCAGCGGCATTCAGCGCGCGGAGCGCCGACTCACGACCCGAGCCCGGGCCGTTGACGTAGACGGTGACGTTGCGGACACCGTGTTCCATCGCCTTCTTCGCGGCGTCTTCGGCAGCGAGCTGCGCGGCGAACGGCGTCGACTTGCGCGAGCCCTTGAAGCCGCACGTACCGGCGCTCGACCAGGCAACCACGTTGCCCGAGACGTCGGTGATCGAGACGATCGTGTTGTTGAACGTGGCGCTGATGTGCGCGACCCCGGTCTGGATGTTCTTCCGGACCTTCTTCTTTGCCTTGCCCTTGGCGGGTACCGTGGTGCTCATGTTCGTTCGCCCTTACTTCTTGGTAACCGCGCCGAGCTTCTTCACCGCCATGCGGCGAGGACCCTTGCGGGTGCGGGCGTTCGTGTGAGTGCGCTGGCCGCGACACGGAAGATTCCGGCGATGCCGCGATCCGCGGTAGCTGTTGAGATCGATCAGCCGCTTGATGCTGAGCTGGACGTCGCGGCGAAGATCGCCTTCGACCCGGAAGTTCGCTTCGATCGCGTCGCGAATCTTGCGAACGTCGCCCTCGTCGAGATCGTCGCTCTTCTTGTCAGGCGAGATGCCCGCATGCTTGAGGACGACGTTTGCCGCGTGACGGCCGAGGCCGAAGATGTACGTGAGAGCGATCTCGATGCGCTTGTTGCGCGGGAGGTCGACGCCTGCGATGCGAGCCATGAATTCCTCTTAACCCTGGCGCTGCTTGTGGCGCCGGTTGGTGCAGATGATGCGAACGACGCCCTTGCGCTTGATGACTTTGCACTTCACGCAGATCGGCTTGACGGATGCTCGTACTTTCATGGCTCTTTCAATCGGTCGGGAGGTGGTCTTCTGAAACGGAGGCTACCCAAAATTACGGTGACCCGGGCGATGAAGTTGGACGGGTAAGTACCCAGGGGCCGTGTTCTGTGACCGCGATCGTGTGCTCGAAGTGCGCGGACATCGAGCGATCTTTGGTCACGGCCGTCCAGTCGTCGTCGAGCTCCTCCACGTCAGGGGCCCCGGCGTTTACCATGGGTTCGACGGCGATGACAAGGCCGGGTTTCAGGCGTCTTTCCGTACCGGCCTTACCAAAATTCGGAACTTGGGGATCTTCGTGCATTGCGCGGCCGGTTCCGTGACCGACAAACTGCCGGACGACGCTAAACCCTTGTGATTCCACATAGCTCTGCACTGCGTGCGCCAGATCCCCCAGGCGGCTGCCCGGGACACACAAAGCGATCGCGTTCTCGAGCGACTGGCGGCAGACCTCGACGAGCTTCCGCTTTGCCGGGGAAACGGTGCCGACGAGCACCGTGCGAGCGGTGTCAGCGCAGTAGCCCTTGTGGAAGATCCCGAAGTCGATTCCGATGATGTCGCCGTCGGCGAGCACCTCGTTCTTGCGCGGGATGCCGTGAACGATAACCTCGTTGCGCGACGTGCACAGCACGGCCGGGTACTTCGGCTTGCCACCGGGGTTGTAGCCGAGGAAGGCACTCCGGACCTTGTGCTTCTCGATCCCCTTGCGCGCGATCTGATCGAGCTCCCAGGTCGAGACGCCCGGCTTCGCCGCCTGGCACACCGATTCGAGGATCTCGGCCGCGATCAGACCGGACGCGCGCATGAGCGCGATCTCCTCGACGCTCTTGTAGTTGATCGACACCTCGCCGCTCCGCTCGCAACCTAGCGCGGACGCGAAGCGACGCGACCGCGGATCCGCGGCCCCTTGGGACCGGCAAAGCCTTCGTAGTTGCGCGTGATGAGGTGCGACTCGATCTGCTGGACGGTATCCAGCGCGACACCGACGACGATCAGGAGGCCCGTTCCACCGAAGCTGAACGGGACGCTCATGTACTTCTGGAGCAGCGCCGGAATCATGCAGACCACGGAGAGATACAGCGCGCCGGCGAACGTGATCCGCGAGAGCACGCGCTCGATGTACTGCGCGGTGTTCTTGCCCGGCCGGATGCCCGGGATGAAGCCACCGCTCTTCTTGAGGTTGTCCGCGACGTCCACCGGGTTGAACACGACCGCGGTGTAGAAGAACGCGAAGAACACGACGAGGATCGTGAAGATCGCGTTGTAACGCCAGTCGGCCGGGTGGAGCACCGACGAGAACTCCTGCAGCCAGCCCGAGTTCGCCATGTTGGCGATCTGGGCGGGGAACATCAGGATCGACGAGGCGAAGATCGGAGGGATCACTCCCGAGACGTTGATCTTGAGTGGCAGGAAGCTCTGCGCACCCGAGTACATTTTTCGTCCGACCTGTCGCTTCGTGTACTGCACCGGAATCCGCCGGTGCGCGCGTTCGAAGTAGCAGATCGCGGCGATCGTCGCGATCACGAGGAAGACCATGAACAGCACGGTCAGGCCGCCGACGCTCCCGCCACCACCGCCCGCGAGGAACTGGGTGACCGCATCGGGCATGTGAGCCACGATGCCGGCAAAGATGATCATCGACGACCCGTTGCCGATGCCGTTGTCGGTGATGAGCTCGCCCATCCACATGATGACCGCCGTACCGGTGGTCATGGTGAGGACGGTAACGAGGTGGAACGCCATGCCCGGGTCGGTGACGACTTCAGCGCCGCCGCGCGACAGGCTCTCGACGTAGCTGGCAGCGAACCACGCCTGGACCGCAGCGACGAGGATCGTGCCGTAGCGGGTGAGCTGGTTGATCTTCTTCCTGCCCTGCTCGCCCTCTTTATTGAGCTGGTCGAGCTTGGGCACGACGACGGTGAGCAGCTGCATCACGATCGACGACGTCACGTACGGCATGATGCCGAGCGTGAAGATCGAGAACTGTTGCAGCGCGCCGCCCGAGAACATGTCGAACATGCCGAGGAAGCTGCCCGAGCCACCCTTGGTGACCACGTGCTGCATCTCGACGCGGTTGACGCCAGGGATCGTGATGAACACGCCCAGGCGATAGACTGCGAGGATCCCGAGTGTGAACAGGATCCGGCGCCGGAGTTCCGGCACCTTCGTGATATTGCGGATCGAGCCTGCCACTAGGGGTCCTAGGCCGCGAGGATCTCGATCGACCCGCCAGCCTTCTCGACCTTGTCCTTGGCCGTGGCCGAGGCGCGGTGCGCCTTGATGGTGAGCTTCTTGGTCAGCTCGCCCTCGCCGAGGATCTTGATGGTGTCGACCATCTTCGGAATGATCCCCTTGCCGCGCAGCACGTCGATATCGACGCTCTCGCCGGCCTCGAAGATCGACTCGAGGAGCGACACATTGATCGGGAACGCTTCGACGCGGTTGCGGTTCGTGAAGCCACGCTTCGGAACACGACGCGGCATCGGCATCTGACCACCCTCGAACGCGAGCCGTGCGCCGTGGTGACCCGGACGAGCCTTCTGGCCCTTGACGCCCTTACCGGACGTCTTGCCCTTACCGGAGCCGCGACCGCGACCAAGGCGCTTCTTACGCTTGGTGGCTCCCGGGTTCGGGTGGAGATTATGGAGGCTGATCTTGTCGTGATCTTCGTGAGACATGGGAGTCGTTCCCTGGGCGAGCGCCGAGCAATGTGGCGCGAAATCTTCGTTGTAGCAACTGAGTACATCGTCACCTGGCCAGAAAGCCAGGTGGGATCTTCAGTCAGCGGACTCGACGGTGACGAGGTGGCTGACCTTGCGGATCATGCCGCGGATCGCGAGCGTGTCCTCGAGGGTGACCGTCTTGTGGGGACCACGCAGGCCGAGCCCGAGGAGGGTGCGGTTCTGCTGATCCGAGCGGCCGACGCCACTCTTGACCTGGGTGATTTTGAGCTTGAGCGCCATGACTACTTGCCTCAGGCCGGCCGCGGATTGCGGGTATAGAGGTCCGACACGTTCTTGCCACGGGTCTTCGCGACCTGCTCGACCGAGCGCAGCGCCTTCAGCGCGACGATCGTCGCGTGGATGACGTTGTGCTTGTTCGAGGTGCCGATCGACTTGGTCAGAATGTCGGTGATGCCCGCGACCTCGAGGACCGGGCGCACGCCGCCACCGGCGATGACGCCGGTACCGGGCGAGGCCGGTCGGAGCAGCACCTGCGCGGCGCCGAAGAAGCCTTCGATGTCATGCGGGATCGTGCCCTTGACGAGCGGGATCTTGAACAGGTTGCGCTTCGCGCGGTCGGTGCCCTTGCGAATCGCCTCGGGAACCTCGTTCGCCTTGCCGAGACCGGCGCCGACGTAGCCATGCTGATCGCCGACGACGACAAGCGCCGAGAACGAGAACCGGCGGCCGCCCTTGACGACCTTCGCCACGCGGTTGATGTGGACGACGCGGTCGACGAGCTCGCCGACTTCTTCAGGATTGATGATCATGTGCTTGTCGTCCCTTTAGAACTGCAGGCCCGCGTCACGAGCGCCATCGGCGACTTCCTTGACGCGACCGTGGAAGATGAACCCGTTGCGATCGAACACCACCGAGGTGACGCCGGTCGCCTTGAGGCGCTCGCCGACCGCCTTGCCGATCGCGCGGGCGCGCTCCTTCTTCGGCTTGCCCGCGGTGGCAGTCTTCAGCGCCTCCTCGAGCTCGCTCGCCGAGGCGAGGACCCGGCCCGTGGTGTCGTCCACCGCTTGTGCGTAGACGTAGCGCGCCGAGCGGAACACGCTCAGGCGAGGACGCTCCGCGGTTCCCGAGATCCGGAGCCGGATCGAGAACTTGCGCTTGAGGCGCTTGCGGAGCTTGGGGGTAGCGATCTTGAGGTGACCAGACATGTGCTTTCTCCTGACCCGAGGTCGTTGCTACCGCCACCCCACCGAAGGTGGGGCATACGTGGGTAGCGACCTGTGCGGGTCTACTTACCGGCGGTCTTGCCGGCCTTCCGCGTGATGGTCTCTTCGATGTACTTGATGCCCTTGCCCTTGTACGGCTCGGGCGGGCGAAAGCTGCGGATCTTTGACGCCGCGGCGCCGAGCGCCTGACGATCGATGCCCGACAGGATCAGCATATTCTTGTCGACCTTCGCCGCGATCCCCTCGGGGAGCGGGTACTCGATCGGGTGCGAGTAGCCGAGCGACAGGATGATCTTCGGGCCCTTGAGCTCGGCCTTGTAGCCGACGCCGTTGATCTCGAGCTGACGTTCGAAGCCCTTGGTCACGCCGGTCAGCATGTTGCCGACCAGGGCTCGCATCAGACCGTGCGCAGCGCGCTCGGCGCCAAGGTTGCCCTTGCGCTCGAACACCACCACGTCCTTGCCGTCCTCGTCCTTGGCCTGCTTGATGTCGATCAGCTTGTGCCGCGCGAGGCTGAGGGTGCCCTTGGGGCCCTTGGTCGACACGGTGTCCTTGGTGATGGACACGGTGACGCCCTTGGGAATCTCGAGAGGCTTACGTCCAATTCGCGACATGACTCACCAGACCTCGCACAGGATTTCGCCGCCGACACCCTTGTTCCGGGCGTCCTTGTCCGTCATCACGCCCTGCGACGTGCTGAGGATGGCGATGCCGAGTCCGTTGCGGACGCGCGGCACCTGCGTGGCGGGGACGTACGAGCGCTGGCCGGGGCGAGACACGCGGCGCATGCCGGTGATCGCGTTACCCGACGCCGACGCGCGGCCGTCATAGCGCAGGGTCAGCTTGAGCATGCCCTGCTTGTTGTCATCGCTCGAGACGACGCCCTGGACGAAACCTTCGGCCTGCAGGATCTCGGCGATCCGCAGCTTGAGGTTCGAGCGGGGGCACTCGACGAGTTGCTTGCGCGCGCGGATACCATTCTTGATACGCGCGAGGAAATCAGCGATTGGATCGGTCATCGACATAAGTTCACCAGCTCGACTTGATGACGCCCGGGATGTCGCCACGGAGCGCGAGCTCCCTGAAGCAGCAACGACACATCTCGAACTTGCGGAGGTATGCGCGAGAGCGGCCACAGCGCTTGCAGCGGCTCTTGATGCGAACTTTGAACTTGTGCTTCTTGGGAAGCGTATCAACTAACTTTGCCATGACTTACGAAGCTCCAGTCGTTGCGCCGCCGGTCTCAGTCGACGTCGACGTCGACGTCGTGGTCGGCGCACCCGGAATCGCCGGCGCCGGCTGACGGAACGGCATCCCGAGGTGGGTGAGCAGCGAGCGGCCTTCCGCGTCGGTGTCTGCCGTCGTCACGATGCTGATGTTCATACCCTTGATGGAGTCGATCTTGTCGTACTCGATCTCGGGGAAGATGATCTGCTCCTTCACGCCCATGGTGAAGTTGCCGCGACCATCGAACCCACGCGGCGACACGCCGCGGAAATCCCGGACGCGCGGCAGCGCGATGTTGAGCAGACGATCGAGGAACTCCCACATGCGCTCGCGGCGCAGGGTGACCATGACGCCGATCTTCTGGCCCTTGCGGAGCTTGAAGACGGCGATGTCCTTCTTGGCGCGCGACACCACCGGCGACTGGCCGGTGATCAGCTTGAGCTCGTCGACGCCGAACTCGATCATTTTGGGCTCGTCCTTGGCTTTGCCGAGGCCCATGTTGACCGTCACCTTGAGGATGCGCGGCACCTGCATGACGGTGGAGTAACTGAACTCCTTCATCATCGCGGGCTTGATCGTGTTGTCGTACTTCGCCTTCAGCGTCGGCGGCTTCTCGCGCTTGTACTTCGGCGCCGGGCCTTCCTGGACAGGACCCTTCTTGGCCTTGCCCTCGCCCTTCGCCTTCGCCTTGGCAGCGCGCTCCGCCTTCTTGGCGGCTGCGGCCTCGTCGGCGCCAGAGTTCTCGTCTTCGTTCGCCATGATCAGCTCATCCCAGCGGTCGGGAACTTCGTGCCCGACTTCACGCCGACGCGGACCTTCTGGTCGCCGTCGTTGGAGATCTTCGTACGCGTGCCCTTGGTCGACGAGCCGTCGAACAGTTGCACGTTGGAGATGTGGATCGAGCCTTCCTTGTCGATGATGCCGCCCTGCGGGGAAGCCTGCGTCGCCTTGGAGTGCTTTTTGACCATCGCGACCTTCTCGACAACCACGCGGTTGCCGACGACGCGAAGGATCTTGCCCTTCTTGCCCTTGTTCGCTCCGGCGATGACGACCACGAGGTCGCCCTTGCGGACATGTGCAGCGCGCATGACTACAAAACCTCCGGCGCCAACGAGATGATCTTCATGAACCGCTTGGCGCGCAGCTCGCGAGCAACCGGTCCGAAGATACGGGTACCGATCGGCTCGTTCTCTTTGTTGATGAGCACGGCCGAGTTGCCGTCGAACTTGATCGAGCTGCCATCGTTGCGCGCAAGCTCCTTGCGGGTGCGGACGATGACGGCGCGGGACACTTCGCCCTTCTTCACCTTGGCGCCCGGAATCGCCTCGCGGATCGAGACGATGATGATGTCGCCGATCGACGCATAGCGCCGGCGCGAACCACCGAGCACCTTGATGCAGTAGACCTTCTTGGCGCCGCTGTTATCAGCGACGTCGAGGACCGAAGTCATCTGGATCACGACGCACCCTCCACAGCCTTGGAGATGGTGCGCAGCAAGCGCCAGCGCTTGGTCTTCGACATCGGGCGCGACTCGACGATCTCGACGAGGTCTCCGACCTTGGCGACCGAGTTCTCGTCGTGCACGTGGTACTTCACACGGCGCGTCAGGAACTTGTGGAAGCGGCGGTCGCGGACGCGGCGGACGACCGTGACGACGATCGTCTTCTGCATGTTCGCGGAGGTGACGCTGCCCACGATGACGCGGCGGCTGCCGCGCTGGTCGGCGGGATTGGTCTCGGTAGTTTCGGCACTCATGACTTCGCCTTCTTCGACGTGGACTTCTTGGCGGGGGCAGCTTCGTCGCTCGACTGCGTGGCAGCAGCAGCGGCCTCTGCGGTCTTCTGGGCCTGCGCCTCGAGGCCATGCTTGCGACCGTTCAGCACCGTCATGATCTGAGCGATCTGGCGGCGCTTGGTCTGGAGCAGTGCGGTCGAGGTCACCTGGTTGGTGTGCTTGCCGAGGTGGAGGCGGAACAGCTCGTCGCGCGAAGTCACGAGGAGAGCACGGAGCTCGTCATCGGGCTGATCGCGGAACGAACCGAGGGTCACGGCTGCTTTGCTCATAGGACGGGCTCCCGGGAGACCAGCTGGGTCTTGACGGACAGCTTGTGGTGGGCGCGGTGGAACGCCTCCTTCGCGATCTCGAGCGACACGCCCTCGACCTCGAAGATGACGCGGCCGGGCTTGACGACCGCGACCCAGCCCTCGACGCCGCCCTTACCGGTACCCATTCGGGTCTCGGCCGGCTTCTTCGTCACGGGGTGGTCGGGGAACACGCGGACGTGGATCTTTCCGAACTTCTTGACAGAGCGAGAGATCGCGACACGCGCGGCCTCGATCTGTCGAGAGGTGATCCAGCCGGGCGACGTGACCTGCAGGCCGTAGTCGCCGAACGAGACCTCGTTACCGCCCTTCGCCTTGCCGGCGAGGTGTCCCTTGTGAGACTTGCGGAACTTGGAGCGCTTTGGGGAGAGCATCGACATAAGAAATCTCCAGCCTCGAAACTAGGTGCCCGTGCGGGGCGGGGTTCCGCCGGCGACCTTGGGATCCTTGCGCGGTGCGGGCAGCACCTCGCCATGGAACACCCAGGCCTTGACGCCGATCGAACCGTAGGTGGTGTGCGCCTCCGTGAAGCCGTACTCGATGTCAGCGCGGAGGGTGTGGAGAGGAACGCGACCTTCCTTGTACCACTCGCGACGGCACATCTCGGCGCCGCCGAGGCGACCGCTCGAGGCGACCTTGATGCCCTTGGCGCCGAACTTCATCGCGGTCTGCGTCGCCTTCTTCATGGCGCGGCGAAACGCGATCCGGCGCTCGAGCTGCGTCGCGATGTTCTCGGCGACGAGCTGCGCGTTGGTCTCGGCCTTCCGGACCTCGATGATGTTCAGGAAGACTTCATTCTCGGTGAGCGCCTGGACTTCCTTCTTCAGGGTCTCGACGCCTGCGCCACGCTTGCCGATCACGATCCCCGGGCGAGCCGTGTGGATGTTGATCTTGGCCTTGTTCGCGGCGCGCTCGATCTCGATGAACGAGACGCCGGCGTGGTTGAGCTTCTTCTTGATGAAGGCCTTGAGCTTGAGGTCCTCGTGGAGCCACTTGGCGTAGTTCTTCTCCTCGTACCAGCGAGACGACCACGTCTTGATGATGCCGAGGCGGAACCCGATCGGATGTGTTTTCTGACCCATGATCGATCGACTCCTGGCTACTTGTCGTCCGTGACAACCACCGTGAGGTGGCTGGCGCGATGGTTAATCCGGTTTGCGCGGCCCATCGAGCGGGGCATCCAGCGCTTGGCGATCGTGCCGCCGTCGACGGCGATGGTGAGGATGCGGAGATCCTCGACCGACGCGTCGCCGCCGGACTTGTCCTCGGCGTTCGCCGCCGCGGACTTGATGGCCTTGGAGATGATCCCCGCCGCCTTCTTCGGCATCAGGTCGAGGAGGCCAACGGCCTGCTCCACCGTCTTGTTGCGGACGAGGTTCGCGACGACCCGCATCTTGCGGGGCGACATCGTGATTCCACGGACGAGTGCGCGAGCTTCCATGACGGACCTACTTCTTCCGCTCGCCGGTGTGGCCGTGGAAGGTGCGCGTCAGCGAGAACTCGCCGAGCTTGTGACCGACCATCTGCTCGGTGATGTGCACCGGCATGAACTTCCGGCCGTTGTGCACGGCGAACGTGAGGCCGACCATGTCGGGGATGACCATCGAACGGCGCGAATACGTCGAGATGACGCGCTTGTTCGTGTGGGTCTCCTTCTTCGCGGCGATGATCTTCTTCGCGAGATACTTCTCGACGAACGGACCCTTCTTCAATGAACGCGGCATCTCTACTTGCTCCGGCGGCGGATGATGAACTGCTCGGTCCGTTTGTTGTGACGAGTCTTGAGACCCTTAGCCTTCTGGCCCCACGGGCTGCACGGGTGACGACCACCCGAGCTGCGACCTTCGCCGCCACCCATCGGGTGATCGACGGGGTTCATCGACACGCCGCGCTGGTGCGGGCGCATGCCCTTCCACCGCTTGCGGCCTGCCTTGCCCCACTGGATATTCGCGTGCTCGGAGTTACCGATCACGCCGATCGTGGCGCGGCAGTCGATGTGGACGCGGCGCATTTCGCCCGAGGGCATGCGCAGCGTGGCCCAGCTCTCTTCCTTGGCCATCAGCGTGACCTTGGTGCCGGCCGAGCGGCCGATCTGCGCGCCGCGGCCCTGCTTGAGCTCGACGGCGTGAATCTCGGTACCGACCGGGATGTACTTCAGCGGCAGCGAGTTGCCGGGCTTGATGTCGGCGCTGTTCGCCGAGATGACCTCGTCACCCACGGCGATCTTCTGCGGCGCCAGGATGTAGGCCTTCTCGCCGTCCTTGTACTGGAGCAGCGCGAGGCGAGCCGAGCGGTTCGGATCGTACTCGATGGCGAGCACGACGGCCGGAACGCCCGTCTTCTTGCGCTTGAAGTCGACGACGCGATAACGCTGCTTGTGGCCACCGCCGCGGAACCGCGAGGTGATGCGGCCGTGGTTGTTGCGGCCGGCAGTCGCGGTCTTGTGCGCGAGCAGGCTCTTCTCGGGCGTCGACTTGGTGATCTCGCCGAAGTCCTGCGAGGACATTCCGCGGCGGCCCGGCGAAGTCGGCTTGTACTTCTTGATCGCCATCTCAGACCCCCTCGAAGAACTCGATGTTGTCGCCGGCCTTCAGGGTCACGAACGCCTTCTTCCAGGCGGGACGCTGCCCCGAGAACCGGCCCACGCGCTTCACTTTGCCGCGCACCACGAGGGTGCGGACATCGGTGACCGTGACCTTGAACAGCGTCTGAACCGCTGCCTTGATCTCGATCTTGTTCGAGTCGCGAGCGACCTCGAACACGACCTGCTGCGAGTATTCGTCGCCCTCGACCCGGGCCGACGCGCCGCCACCGGTCTCCCGGAGGCGCGCCGACTTCTCGGTCAAGAGCGGACGCTTGATGATGCTCTGTGCGTCACGCATGACTATTCGCTTTCCGTCTTCAGCGCGGTGGTAATCGACTCGACCGCCGCCTTGGTCAACACGAGCGTCTCGTGGCGGAGGATGTCGTAGACGTTGACCCCCTCGGGCGGCAGCCACTGCGACGACGCGAGGTTCTTTGCGCCGCGCACCAGCATGCCGTTGTCCTTGGCATCGACGATCAGCGTCTTCGGGCCGGTCCCGAGGGTGGCCAGCGTCGCCGCGACGTTCTTGGTCTTGCCATCGGTGGCGAAGCTGTCGACCACGATGATCTTCGACTCGCCGGCGCGGAGCGACAGTGCCGAGCGCAGCGCCATCTTCTTGGCCTTGCGCGGCATGTTGTACTCGTAGCTGCGCGGCTTGGGGCCGAACACCGACGAGCCGCCCACGAAGTGCGGAGCCTGGCGGCTGCCCTGGCGCGCCTGGCCAGTGCCCTTCTGCTTCCAGACCTTCTTGGAGGAACCACGGACCTCGCCGAGGCGCTTGGTCGAGGCGTTACCGGAGCGGCGCTTCGCGAGCTGCCACTTCACAACCTCCCACAGGAGGTGCTCGTGGATCTCGGCACCGAACACGGCGTCGTCGAGCTCGATCGAGCCCACCGACTTACCGGAGATGTTCTTGACGTCTAGCTTGGCCATGGTCCGTTTCCGATTGCTTAGGTCTTGATCTCGACGTCGACGCCGGCCGAGAGGTCCAGCTTCATCAGTGCGTCGAGCGTCTGCTGCGTCGGCTCGAGGATGTCGAGGAGCCGCTTGTGAGTGCGGATCTCGAACTGCTCGCGCGACTTCTTGTCGGTGTGCGGAGACCGCAGCACGCAGTACTTGTTGATCTTGGTCGGCAGCGGGATCGGGCCCGCGACCTTGGCGCCCGTGCGCTTGGCGGTCTCCACGATCTCTCCGGCCGACTGGTCGAGGAGCTTGTGGTCGTACGCCTTGAGGCGGATGCGAATGCGTGGAGTGGTCATAAAATTACTTCTTCTTCTCTGCGAGCGTGTCAGCGAGGATCTTGGTCACGACGCCGGCGCCGACGGTCTTGCCGCCCTCGCGAATCGCGAATCGGAGGCCTTCCTCGCACGCGATCGGAGACACCAGCTG
>JAYUVX010000294.1:0-4219 GCA_043753855.1 Myxococcales bacterium
CCCGAAGTGGAATCCGTTCGTGTTCCAGCGCGACAACACCGGAGGCCGGCTGGCATGGGTGACGTTCGCGTCGACCCGCAAGTACGGCCTCCGCAACCCACCCGGATCGGGGACGCTGCTCTGGATGGCCGCGGTCGATCTCGACGCGCCCGCCGGTACCGATCCGAGCTACGCCGCGTTCGCGTTGCCGTTCCAGGACATCACGACCTCGAACCATATCGCGCAGTGGACGACCAAGGTCGTCGGCCCGATCCAGTGAGCTAATTGCAGTCGACGATGTGGGACGTGATACAGATCGCCGCTACCTGCACTGGTAGACGGCGCGCGCAAAATCCTTCGCGGTCGCGTTCTGGATCTCTTGGTCGGTCAGCCCACTACACGCGCGGCGGTACTTCGACTTGCACTCGGCGAGCGTGTCGTTGACGCGCTGGATCGCCGCCCAGTGGCCGTCGCCGTTCGGATCGTCGGGCGTCCCGCGGCAGACGCCCTTCTCGACGAAGTTGAACATCATGCGGCGGCCGACCAGGCATCCGGTCGACAGCTCGATCTTCTTCTTCACCTCCGCGCACTTCGCGGCGGTCGCCGTCGCGGGTCTCAGGTCGATCGCCTCACACGAGATCTGCGAGGTACGCGAGAACACGTCGAGACCGCAATAGTTCTTGTACTTGCCGACGAGGTTGTTGCAGAACTGCGGCGTCCCGAGCCGGCACTGCTGCGAGGTCGACTGGGTGAGCGGTAACGTGCGCCGCTGGCTGCCGCCCTGGGCCTGGCACGACAGAAACGCGCCAGTGCCGGCGACTCCCGCGACGAGCGCGGCGAACGCGGTGCCGGCCGCTGGCGCCACGCACAGCACCTCCCCGGGGCCGGTCACCGCGAGCACGCCGCCGCACGCGGCCGTCAGCGCGGCGCCGGTGACGAGGACGCCGGCGGCACCCGCGAGCGAGCCCTGCAGGTCACACGAGACTGCCGCGCCGTCAGCCTTGCCGTCGCCGTTGTCGCCAAAGAGCAGCACGTCATCGTCGGGCACGGACTCGTCGTCGGTGGCACAGCCGGCGATCGAGCCGAGCCCCATCGCGGAGGCACACAGCAGGGACAGCATGGAGTGGGAGGTGAACGTCATGGTCGGGATGCGGCTGCAGCAACCGCGCCCGTGCCCGTAACGCGGGGACGAACGCAACCGCGTTGCGCCCTTCAGGAGTTCCCCAACGATTCTCGGCGTGGGGTTCCCGCCCGCACACGGCAGGTTGCGGGCCTCCAGCCGCGCCAGACACGGCGACCGGCAACCGGATCAGCCACCCAAGCCATTTCGGCGCCTCGGCTTGCCGCACGTGACACGTCCTGTGGCAGGCAAGCTCGACTGGATCAGACCTCGCACGCGCGCAGCGTTCGAGGTCGTTCTAGGGTGCGATCACGTCCATGACCGTGATCCTGTGCTGATCGGCGAGGACCCTAGTCACGTTCGGAGTCGTGGCCGAAGATCTCGCTGATCTCGAGCTCGATCGCATCGAATGGCTCGACGCGAACACGCTCTCCAGCGCGCGCGGCAAGTACCAAGAGGTAGCCATCAGGCGTCCACCGGAACGCCGAGAGCGTCTCGTCGATCGGATCGATGATCCAGTAGTGCGGAACCTCGTAGAGGTGGTAGGCGTTCAGCTTCGTGACACGATCTTGTCCAGCGTTGGTAGGCGAAAGGATCTCGCCGATCCAGTCCGGACGGATTGCGACGGGCGTACCCCGTGGGCGCTCGGGAACGCGGTCCCGCCGCCACCCGACGAGGTCGGGCCGATACGTCTCGTACGTAGTGAACTGCACCTCGACCTCGGTCATCAACCACCAACCACCGGGTCGCGTACCACCGGGTCGTCGATCGAACGGATCGACCATGGTTCCAAGCCGGCGCTGCGCCGTCCCGTGCTCCGCGGACGGCGATGCCTTCGGTACGATCTCGCCCGCGATCAGCTCGTGGAAGCGGCGCTCCTCGGGAATTCCGAGAAGGTCATCGGTCGTCGCGTTACCGCGGCGACCTCGCGGCGCAGAGCTCATACCTCGACGATAGCACTCCCGTTGCGGGGCTGCGAAGACGATGGTGAGCTCGGAGCGCGCCTAGCGGTTGATCACGTGGATCGCCTCGCCGAGCGCCACGGCGGCGGCCTCCATGATCGCCTCCGACAACGTCGGGTGAGCGTGCACGGTGAGCCGCAAGTCATCGACGACCGCGCCCATCTCGATGGCGAGCGTGGCCTCGGCGATCAGATCGCTGGCGCCGTTGCCGACGATGTGAACGCCGAGCAGCTCGCCGGTGACGCCATCGGCGATCACCTTCACGAAGCCGTCGGTGTCATTGACCGAGAGCGCGCGGCCGAGGGCCGCGAACGGGAACTTGCCGACCTTCAGCTTGTCGTGGCCCTTGGCCTTGGCCTCGTCCTCGGTGAGCCCGGTCGCTGCGATTTCCGGATCGGTGAACACCACGGCGGGGATCGTGCGCACATCGAACGCGGCCTTGTGGCCGGCGATGATCTCGGCGACGACCTCGCCCTCCTTGGTGGCCTTGTGCGCGAGCATCATGCCGCCGATCAGATCGCCGATCGCGTAGATGCCGCCGACGTTGGTGCGCAGGTGATCATCGGAGATCACGAAGCCGCGCTTGTCGATCGCGACGCCGGCCTGATCGAGGCCGAGGTTCTCGCTGTTGGGCCGGCGGCCGATCGACATCAGGATGACATCGGTGTCCACCGCGGCGGTCTTGCCGTCCTTGAGCTCGACGGTGAGCACCGCG
Source organism: Myxococcales bacterium (assembly GCA_043753855.1). GTDB lineage: Bacteria > Myxococcota_A > Polyangia > Haliangiales > Haliangiaceae > JABFXX01. Next base: position 2,777 of record JAYUVX010000294.1, read on the forward strand.
CGATCGCCCTTGTCCTCCCAGCTCTTCGCCTTCGTATCGAGCATCACCTCGACGCCGAGCTTCTTGAGCTTGCGCTCGACCACGGCGACGCAGTCCTTGTCCATGGTGCCGAGCAACCGCGGCATCGCCTCGACGACGGTGACCTTGGTGCCGAACTTCGCGTAGACCATGCCGAGCTCGAGCCCGATGTAGCCGCCGCCGATCACGACCATGCGGCCCGGCACGGCATCGAGGGCGAGCGCGCCGGTCGAATCGATCACGCGCTGCTGATCGATCTTGAACCCAGGGATCTCGATCGGCCGGCTGCCGGTGGCGAGCACGATGTTCTTGGCGATGATCGTCTGATCGCCGGTCTTGGTCTTGACCGTGATCACGTGGCCGTCGGGGCCGGGCTTGCCGAGCGTGGCCGAGCCCTCGATGATCTCGACGCCATTGCCCTTCAGCAGGCCGCGCACGCCGGTGGTGAGCTTGGTGACGACGCCATTCTTCCACTGCTGCAGCTTCTTCATGTCCAGGGACGGCTTGCCCTGGATCGTGATGCCGATATCGGCGGTGTGGCTGAGCTTCTCGTACGTCTTCGCCGCGTGGATCACAGCCTTCGACGGAATGCAGCCGACGTTGAGGCAGACCCCGCCCATGTACTCGCGCTCGATGACGGCGGTCTTCACCTTGAGCTGACCGAGCCGGATCGCGGCGGGATATCCCCCGGGTCCGGCTCCGATCACGACGGCATCGAAACGTTGGTCGACCATGGGCCCGTTCGTACCGCGAGAACATCGCCCTGCCAACATCCCCGGACGATATCGAGGATCGGCGCCGGCAATCCCCACAGCGCGAGCAGGCACGCACCGATCTCGCGATGCGTGGCGCCAAACGTCTCGCGCTCGAGGGTCATCTCGTTGATGCCGAGCGCGGCGGCGATCCCGAGCAATCGCTCGTACTCGGCGGGAAACCCGACCGCGAGCACGATCTTCCCCACGTCCTGCAGCAGGGCTCCGGCGTACGCCTCGTCCGAGGTCGCGAGCTGCGCGGTCCGCGACGCGTCGCATCGAGCACTCTGCAGGGAGAACCCGGGGAAATCGGCGACGCGGGCCGCGCTGAACACCGAGGCGGTCATGCAGATGTAGCGCAGCTGCTCGGTGCCGAGCTGTGACACCGCCTCCGGGATCGAGGACGTCGACTCACCGCTGCCGAAGTACCCGGAGTTCACGAGCTGGAGGACCTTGGCCGACATCCCCGGATCCTGGCTGACCAGGGCTGCGACCTCGTCCAGGCTGGCGCTCGACGAGGAGATCAGCGTGGCGAGTGCGTGGACCGTCGCGGCGGACGAGGGGATCCGATCCATCCCGCCGATCACGGCGCGGACCCGCGGGTCGGGCATCTTCGACTCGGGCTCGAGGCCGCGTTCGATCGACGCGCGCAGCGTCGCCGCATCGCATGGCT
>JAYUVX010000295.1:0-4217 GCA_043753855.1 Myxococcales bacterium
GAGTACGACCCGGCGGCGCGCCTCGGCTGGGTCTACCTCAAGGCCGGAAAGCTCGCCGAGGCCGCAACGTGGACCGACAAGGCGCTCGCACTCGCGTACGGACCGCGCAAGGGCCGCGTGCTCAACCAGCGCGCGGAGATCGCGGCCAAGCAGGGCGATGTGGCCGCCGAGAGGAAGCTCCGTACCGACGCGGTCGCGCTGTGGACCGGGCTACCGCCGGGTCAAGCGAGCCCGGATGCGCTGGCGAAGGCCAAGGAAGCGCTCGCGAAGCTCGACGCACCCGCTCCGCAGCCGTCCACAAACTGACGTCGGTAAACCCGGCGTCAACCGCGGTTCACTGCTGCGGTCCACCACAGCGGCGCGCCGTAACACCGCGAACGCCGGCACGATCTGGGTGGTCCGTCGTTTGAAACAGGTCCCGGCATGCGCCTTCAAGCCCTCCTGCTCGCTCTGCCCGCTCTGCCCGCTCTGCCGCTCATCATGGGTGCCCAGGGAGACGGCTGTGCCGCCGGCTCCAGCTCGCCTGCCCCCGACGTTCGCGGCACGTGGTCGATCGCCTACGACGACATGATCGGCGTCGAGGTCAAGATCGGCGGTGCCACCTACTCCGCCGAGCTCGGCGCGCAGGGCGGCCGCTTCACGATCAACCACGCCGGGAAGCCGTACACGTTCGACCTCGACTGCGCGCGCGCCGACGTGGTGTGCCCGAGCGAGGCGTGGCCGACGAAGGTCGTCGTCGAGCAGCGCGACCTCGGTCACCAGCACCAGATGGTCGTCAATCTCCCGTCGGCGCAGTGCGCAAGCGAGCTGACCCAGCCCGCGCCCGGTAACTGCGGTGTGGGCACCAGCAATCCGAACTGCGATCTGATCTGCGGCGGAAACATCACGATCCGCACCGCCAAGGCGTTCGGCGTGATCGGAGAGGCCGGTGATTCGTTCCGGCTCTACCTCGGCGGCGGCGTGGTCACCAACGGAATCAACTGCGCGATGCTCGGCTACTCGGTCGCCGACGCGGACCTCGGCACCACCGGCGCCGGCGGCGAGACCTGGGAAGCGACGCAGATGAAGGCGGGCCTGGTCACCATGGGCTACGCCGGCGCGTGCCTGTTCGCGGGCGCGACCTCGGACATGTCGACCCTGGTCGGCGCGGAGCTGAAGTTCACGACCGGGTTCACCGGCGCGAAGCAGTAGGGGAATGACCGCGTCTCCGGCTATGGTTTCCCCACCATGCGCCGGACCTCCGGGCTCTCCGTCCTCTCCGTGGGCGCCGCGGTGTCTGGCCTCGGCGCCAGCATCGCGAGCCTGTACGACTATCTGGGGCCAACACCGGCGTTCTGCGCCGAAGGTGGGTGCGCCACCGTGCGCGCGTCCGCGTGGTCGCATCCCCTCGGCGTCCCGATGCCGGTGCTCGGGATCGCGTTCTTCGCCGCCGCGATCGTCCTGGCGTTTGTCGAGACGCCCCGCGCGAGGAAGCTGCTCGCCGCCAGTGGTGGCGCGTGGGCGCTGCTCCTGATAGGCCTGCAGGCGTTCTCGATCGGCGCGTGGTGCAAGCTCTGCATGATCGCGGACCCGTCGGCGATCTTCTACGCGGTCGCCGTGCTCGCCGGTGCCCGCACGCTGCCGTTCACGTGGTGGCGGCTTGCGGTGATCGCTCCGGCGCTCGCCGGCGTGCTCGGCCTCCTCGGCCTGTGGGCGCATGCACCGCCACCACCGTCGATGCCGCCGGGGATGCCGACGTTCGTGATGAAGGCGCAGCAGCCGGGTACCGTGACGATCGTGGAGGTCGTCGACTTCGAGTGCCCGTACTGCCGGATGATGCAGGCCAAGGTCACCGAGGCGATCGCCAGGGCCAAGGTTCCCGCGCGCGTCGAGCGGCGGATGATGCCGCTGCCGCGCCACAAGCATGCGATGCCCGCCGCCCTCGCCTACTGCTGTGCAGATCGTCAGGGCAAGGGCGCGGCGATGGCCGAGGCCCTGTTCACGGCACGCGAGGAGTCGCTGACGCCGGACGGTTGCGAGGCGCTCGCCGTGAAGGTCGGCTGCGATCGCGAGCAGTACCGCCGCGACCTCGCGCTGTCGGTCGGCCGCGTCGCTGCGGAATCGATCGAGGCGCGCGCGTCGGGGGTGTCCTCGCTGCCGACCTTGTTCATCGGCGGCGAGCAGATCGTCGGTGCGGCGGCATCGACCGACGACCTGGTCGCGGCGATCGAGCGCGCGAAGCGGTAGCCTAGTTCCGCGCGTTCGCTGCTTGCAGCAGGTGGGTGCGGATCAGCTCGTCGAGATCGCCATCGAGCACACCATCGACGTTCGACGTCTTGAGCTCGGTGCGGTGATCGTTGACCTGCTGGTACGGGAACAGCACGTAGCTGCGGATCTGCGAGCCCCACTCGATCTTGAGCCGGGACTTTGCCTCGGCGTGGGCCTTCTCCTCGCGCTTCGCGAGCTCGTACTCGTACATCTTCGCGCGCAGCATCTTGAACGCGCGGTCCTTGTTCGCGTGCTGGCTGCGCTCGTTCTGACACTGCACGACGATGCCGGTCGGCATGTGCGTGATGCGTACCGCCGAGTCGGTCTTGTTGACGTGCTGACCGCCTGCACCGCCGGCGCGATAGGTATCGATCCGGATGTCGATATCCTTGATATCGACCTCGATGTCATCGTCGATGTCGGCGGTCACCAGCACCGCGGCGAACGAGGTCTGGCGGCGGCCGGCACCATCGAACGGTGACACCCGGACCAGCCGGTGCACGCCGTTCTCGGCCTTCAGCAGGCCGTAGGCATAGTCTCCGGTGACCACGAACGTGGCGCTCTTGATCCCGGCCTCCTCGGCCGGCGTCTCCTCGACCACCTCGGCCTTCCAGCCCTTGCGATCGCAGTAGCGGATCAGCATCCGCATCAGCATCTGCGCCCAGTCCGACGCGTCGACGCCACCGGCACCGGCCGTGACCTGCACGATCGCACCGCCCGCATCGAGCTCGCCGGAGAGCATGCGCTTGAACTCGAGATCGTCGAGCTGCTTCTTCACCGCCGCCACCGAGGTCTGCGCCTCACGCGCGGAGTCCTCGTCGCTCATCTCCTCGGCGAGCTCGAGCAGCACCTCGGCATCCGACAGCGCGCGAACCTGCGCGTCGTAGCTCCCCACGACCTGCTCGAGGTTCTTCTTGCTCTTGAGCAGGCCCTGGGCCTTCTTCTGATCGTCCCAGAAGTTCGGACGGGCCGCGATCGAGTCGAGCTCCTCGATCTTCAGGCGCTTCGCATCGACGTCAAAGCAACCCCCGGAGCTCCGAGACCTTGGTCCCGAGCTCCTTCAGCTGCGCCTTGATCGCGCCAACATCGACCGATTCGATCGCCATGACGGCGCTGTGTTTAGCACACTCAGCGAGCGGCGGCGGCCGAAGCGCGAGCACCGGTGCGGAGCTGGACCAGATTGCCTTCGCCGAGCGCCACCGGGTACTCGCCGGTGAAGCAGGCCGAGCAGTACCCATCGCCACCGACCGCCGCGATCATGCCGGCGTGGGACAGGTACTGGAGCGTGTCGCTCGTGACATACCGGCCAATCTCCTCGATCGTGTGGGAGGCAGCCACCAGCTCGCTGCGATTCGGCGTGTCGATGCCGTAGAAGCATGGGTGCGTGGTGGGCGGAGCGCTGATCCGCATGTGGACCTCGCGGGCGCCCGCATTGCGCAGCATCTTGACGATCTTGCGCGAGGTGGTCCCGCGCACCAGCGAGTCATCGACGACGACGATCCGCTTGCCATCGACGATCGAGCGCACCGGCGACAGCTTGAGCCTCACGCCGAAGTGACGGATCGACTCCTGCGGCTCGATGAACGTCCGGCCGACGTAGTGGCTGCGGATGAGGCCCATCTCGAACGGGATGCCGCTCTGCCGGGCGTAGCCGATCGCGGCGGGGACTCCTGAATCCGGTACCGCGATCACCACGTCGGCGTCGACGGGATGCTCCTGAGCGAGCGCGATGCCCATCTTCTCGCGGGCGCGGTAGACGCTCTTGCCGTTGACGAGGCTGTCGGGCCGCGCGAAGTAGACGTGCTCGAACACGCAGAACGTGGGCTTGGTCGCGGTGTCGGCGCCGAGCCGGTGCGAGGTCATCCCGCCCTTCTCGACGACGACGATCTCGCCGGGCTCGACCTCGCGGATGAACTCCGCCTCGATCAGATCGAACGAGCTGGTCTCGCTCGACAGCACGAACGAGCCCT
>JAYUVX010000296.1:0-4210 GCA_043753855.1 Myxococcales bacterium
GCGACAGCTTCACGGTGCTCGCGGGTGCCGAGACGCTCGCACGTACGATGCTCGGGACCCTTCGTATCGGCATGCAGGTCAACCTCGAGCGCGCGATGAAGGTCGGCGATCGGCTGGGCGGCCACTGGGTCACCGGCCACATCGATGGGACGGGCGAGCTTGCCGTTCGCCGCGACCTGGGCGCGAACCTCGTGCTCGGTATCCGCCCGCCGCCCGCGCTGCTCCGCTACATCGTGGAGAAGGGCTCGATCGCGGTGGGCGGTGTCAGCCTGACCGTGAACTCCGTCGATCCCGAGCTGTTCTCGATCGCGATCATCCCGCACACGCGGGACCACACCACGCTCGGGGCACTGGCGATCGGCGATCGCGTCAACCTCGAGGTCGATATCCTGGCCAAGCACGTCGAACGTCTACTTTTCCCCGGCGGCATGCTGCCGGGTGGACTCCCCGGGAGGTCCGTATGAGCTCGGTCGAACGCGTCACGCGTGCCCTCGAAGAGATCCGTGCCGGCAAGATGGTCATCCTGGTCGATGACGAAGATCGCGAGAACGAGGGCGACCTCGTGTTCGCGGCCGAGCTGGTCACGCCGGAGCACATCAACTTCATGGCCACCCACGCGCGCGGCCTGATCTGCCTCGCGATGGATGACTCGATGATCGATCGGCTCGAGCTGCCGATGATGGTGCGCGACAACCAGGCCTCGCTGGGCACCGCATTCACCGTGTCGATCGAGGCGCGCCACGGCGTGTCCACCGGCATCTCCGCGCGCGACCGCGCCACCACCGTGCGAGCCGCGATCTCGGACACCGCGCGCGCCGCCGACGTGGTCTCGCCCGGCCACATCTTCCCGCTGCGCGCGCGCAAGGGCGGCGTGCTGGTGCGCACCGGTCAGACCGAGGGCTCGGTCGATCTCGCACGGCTCGCGGGGCTCAAGCCCGCCGGCGTGATCTGCGAGATCATGCGCGAGGACGGCGAGATGGCGCGCCGCCCCGAGCTCGAGGAGTTCGCGGTCAAGCACGGCCTGCTGCTGCTGTCGGTGGCCGACCTGATCGCGTATCGTCTGCAGCGCGAGGCGATCGTCCGTCGCCAGGGCGAGGGCGCGATGCGGCCCGGGTGCTTGCCGCCCGGCGAGCCGTTCGCGGCCTACTACTACAACACCGAGGTCGAGGACACCGAGTATCTCGCGCTCGTGCGCGGTGATGTTCGCAGCGCTTCGGCAGCCGGCGGCACGGTGCTGGTCCGCGTCGCCGCGATGGAACCCCTCGCCGATCCGTTCGCGCTGCGTCCCGATCTCGATGCCGCCCTGAAGGCGATCGATGATGCCGGCGTCGGCGTTTTGCTCTACATCATCAATCGCACCCGGATGACCTTGCGAACCTCGTTCGAGCGGCTCGTCATGCAGCAACCGGCGTCCCGAGACTCGTTCATGGCGGGGTCCAGCGAGGCGTTGAGGGATTTCGGCCTCGGCGCGCAGGTGCTGGCGGACCTCGGCCTCCACAAGATCCGGCTGATGATCCACAGTGATCGCAAGATCGCCGCGATCGAGGGCTTCGGGATCGAGGTCGTCGAGCGGGTTGGCATCCCGCGTGGCACGTTCCGCCGGCGCGAAGCCCAGTCCTGATTGGTGTATACCTCGGCGGCATGCCCACCATCGAAGGCGCCCTCTCCGCCGCAGGTCTCCGGTTCGCGATCGTCGCCAGCCGGTTCAATGGCCTGATCGTCGAGCCGCTGGTGGCTGGCGCGATGGACGCGATCGCGCGCTCGGGCGGCAACGCTGATGACGTGGTGCTCGTGCGCTGTCCCGGAGCCTGGGAGCTGCCGCAGGTCGTCCGCAAGGTCGTCGATCGCGGCGGCATCGATGCGGTGATCGCGCTCGGTGCGGTGATCCGCGGGGCCACGCCGCACTTCGACTACGTCGCGGGTGAAGCGGCCAAGGGGATCGCGCAGGTCGCGATGGGCTCCGATGTCGCCGTCAGCTTCGGTGTGCTGACCACAGATACCATCGAGCAGGCGCTCGAGCGCGCCGGCACCAAGGCCGGCAACAAGGGCTTCGATGCCGCGTTCGCGGCGATCGAGCTCGCCAACCTGTATCGTGCGCTCGGCCGCGGCGTGGGAGAGCAGAGCAAGTGAGCGCAGGTACTCGTCGTACCGGCAGGGCCTACGCGCTGCAGCTGCTGTATGCGCGCGACGGAGATCCGAGCACCGACGTCACCGGCGCGGCCGTGAGCTGGGCGGATACGTTCGAGCTCGAGGTCGATCCGGGCGCCCAGATCTTCGCGCGTGATCTGGTCGCCGCTGCCACCAAGCGCGGCGCGGAGATCGACGAGCTGATCGTTAGCGCGTCGAAGAACTGGCGGATCGAGCGAATGTCGCGCGTCGATCGCAACATCCTGCGGCTCGGCGCCTGCGAGCTGCTGGCGTTCCGCGATGTCCCGGTCAAGGTCGTGATCAACGAGGCGGTCGAGCTCGCGAAGCGGTTCGGAACCGCGGAGTCCTCGGCCTTCGTCAACGGAGTGCTCGACCGGATCGCCACCGCGGCCGGTCGCCACGTCGAGGACTGAGCATGCCGCTCTCGGTGCTCCCCCTCGATCTCGCTCGCTGGGACGAGACCGCGCGCGACTGCCTCGTCCTGCCGGTGTTCAAGGATGATCGCCCGCTGCGCGGCGCGGCCGGGCTGGCGGACTGGCGACTGTGCGGTCGGCTCTCGCGTCTGCTGAAAGCGAGCAACGTGACGGGAGAGCAGGGCGAAACGATGCTGCTGCCGCCGGGGCGACGACTACGGTTCGGGCGCGTGCTGTGGTTCGGGCTCGGTGACGCCAAGGGCTACAGCGACGAGCGGTTCACGAAGGACCTGGCGTGGATCCTTTCGGTGGTCAGCAAGGCCGGGATCAAGGACTGGACGCTGCAGGCGCCAGGTCGCGCGTCGGGCGTGATCGGGGCGCGCCGTGCGGTCGAGCTGATGCTCGCCAACGAAGAGCTCTCGGAGCAGACGGTGACCTTGCTCGAAGATCCGGCGGGACAGAAAGACATCGCCGAGCTGCTGCGCAATCAGCGCTAGGCGATCCAGGCCCATAAGCGGTGGAGCACGTGGAGCACGGTCTTGCCGAAGATGAACAGCAGCGTCACATCGATCACCGTCGCGACGTGGCCGATCACGATCCACAAACCATCTCGCTCGAGAATGCCGACCGCGTAGACGAACAGCGGGATCAGAAACACCAGGTTCGAGCCGGGGATCGGGAGGGGTAGGGCGAGGCCGAGCGCGAGGATCACGATCCCGAGCCCGATCAGCCGCGGCGTGATCAACAGCTCCCAGCGTCGCCGCGTGGAGCGCGCCAGCCATCGGGTGCGCTTGGCGAGGAGCCTCGTCACGCGATCGAGCATCTCCATCTTGAGCTCGCGGCGGCGAGCGCGTTGCGGTAGCCACGGCTGCATGCGGCCGAGCATCATCTGACCGCCGATCAGGGCGATCGCCAGACCGAACGGCGTCGACAGCCCGAAGAATGGGATCGCGATCAAGGTCAGGATTCCGACCAGGAAGCCGAACCCGCCCTCGGCCGCCTTGTCGACCAGCTCTCCGACAGTGAGCATCGCCGGGCGCGCCGCCGAGGAAGCGCTCTCGCCGACGCGAGCTCCGAGCTCGCGCAGCATCTCGTCGAGGCGGATGCGCCGGGGCGCGCCGGGTGCGATCGTGTCGCGGGCGCGTTCGGACTCCACAGATCGCACCGTAGCACCGCGACCCGAGGTCGACGCGCGGCCCCGGCGACATCTGGCCCGAGCGTGGGCGCTCGCTTCTAGTTGCGCGCGAGCATCACGGCGGTCTGCGAGAACGCCGACGAGGTCCAGAACCCGGCGAGGGCGCTGAGCTTGTCGCCGAGATCGCCGTCGCGCTCCGCGGTGGCGAGCTGGTACGACAACTTTGCCTGCACGGGGATCCCACCGGTCGCGATCCGCGCGGCGCGGGCACTGGCACGAGCGCTGCGCTCGGCACTCGCCAGCATGTTGGTGAACGCCTTGTCGTGCTCGACCGACTCGGGGCGGCCGTTGAGGTCGGTGTGCAGGCCGAGCGAGTAGTACTTCGTGACGAGCTCCGCAGCGTGATAGTAGGCGAGCTGCGATCCGGCGAGCGACATCAGCGCCCATGCCACCGAGCGCTCGCCCCACTTGGTCTTGAGCTCCTTGGGCAGCCCTTCGATCTGCTGCAGGTGTG
>JAYUVX010000297.1:0-4209 GCA_043753855.1 Myxococcales bacterium
TCTTGTCGTGCTCGTTCGCGATCATGGTGAGTCGCGCGATCGCCAGGTCGAGCACCTGGTCGATGGACAGCCGCGTCGCATGTGGTGGTGCCGCGGGTGCACCGGGCAGCGCGAGCGGCTTGCCAGGATCGACGTCGAGAGCCGCCGCGATCGTGCGGCACGCCTGCACCCCTGCGGCCTTCTGCTCGTTGGTTGCGTCGGCAACAACGGCCGCCTGGATAACGTCGATAAGTTCCTGCATGAGATTTCTCCGTTGAGTTGAATGTGTTGAGGCGGCGCGGTGGCGCACGCCGTGGGGGGAGCTCGGGTACGGCGTGCTCAGAACGGCGCGGCTTCGAGCGCCCGTTCGAACGGTGGCTGGCCGAGCTGGTTGTCTCGAGGCTGGAGGCGCCGGATCATGCGCAGCTCCTCCGCGTGTGCCTGGTCGGGCGTCGTCGTCTTGATCGCGACCTCGACGCCGGCTCGGGCGTACGTCAATCCCGGATCGGCGCCCTCGGCGAACTGGCCGCGCCAGAAGCCTTTGTATCGACGCCAGACCTGAAAATGCCGCGTCAGCGTCTCGTACAACCGGCCGACGCTGGACCCGACATACACGATCGGTCCACCGACCTCGCGGATGACGTACACGCCTGACTCGCCGCGCAGCTGACGGACCCACGCCGGATAGGGCTCGCCGCGCTCACCAACGACGCGATACGACGACAACGCGCCGTTGCGCAGGGCAGGCGCCGCGGAGGCGACGAGCGGCGTGCTGGTCGGAGACCAGGCGATGCTCACGCGTGACCACGCCGCGAGGTACGGAGCCGGATCGACCGCGCCCGCTCGCGTCCCGCCTTTCCACATTTCGAAATGAAGATGGCGAACGCGCGCAGCATCCTCGGGGCTCGCGCCGATCGTGCCGATCGGTTCGCCCGAGGTGACGTGATCGCCTGGACGAACCGCGAGGGTCGCGAGGTGCGTGTAGTAAGTCGCCCATCCGTTGGGGTGACGGAGGATGACGGTGTTGCCGACCCGTGTCGTGCTCGCGAAGGTGACGACGCCTGCAGACGCGGCGAGCACCGGCACGCCCGGAGGCATGAAATACAGCGGCGTACCTCCCGGCGTGCCCACCGGAAACACGGCGGTCAGGTCGCGCGCATCGCGACGCCGGTACATCAGATCGGCGCCGAGATGCTGATACGCTTTTCCGTCGGAAGACGCTTGCGCGCGAAACTCGTTCGACACAATGGGGAGCCGGTCGCCGAGGCTCGGCACGGGGTAGATCCAGGCGCCGCCGCTCGCCGTGAGGGTGTCGCTCACGGCGAAATCGTTGCTCGCGGTGGGCGTCCTTGTCTCGCGACCGGCACGCCACGCGAGCGCACTCGCCGCGAACGCACCGCCGCCCATGACGAGCAGTCCGAGTGAGTTGTCGCGGGTCATCACCGCAGCCCCGACGGGACGAGGTACGCGAGATCGGGAGTCACGTAGAGCTTCACGCCCGCAGCCTTCAGCGCCTTGAGCAGGCTGGTCACCGTGCTTGTGATCGCGTCGCCCGTCGCGTGCACCTCGGCCGTGCCAGCGGCTAGACACATTGCGATGACGGTCGGCAGGTCGGCTGCGACGCCATCGACCTCGATGCGGTCGGCGCGGACCCAGACGATGCGTCGAGCGGGAGCTCGTGCCGTCTCGGTTCCTCGGTCGCCCCCATCCCGGTCACCGAGGCTGCGGAAGCCCCACCCTTTGCCGCGCGCGAGTAACCACCACGCGACGAGGCCCGCGCCGCCGACGAGCGCGACGGTTCGACCGGTCTGTTCGCGCTCGACCATTACCGCGCTCCCTGCCCGTTGAGGAGGCGAACCATTCGCTCCGTGAGCTGGTCAGCTTGGTGGGGCGAGACCGCGTAGCGCTCGTTCCCCAGATCAACGCGCTCGACATGCACGATCGCCTCGCCGTCGCGCAGGATCGTGCGACCCTCGCGCGTGTAGCGCTTGGCCGAGCGCGAAGCGCCCCGCGGCTTTCGGCGTGCCGGCATCGGCTCGGCGCGGCTTTCCTGGAACGCGTTCGGCGAGGTTACGAGGATCCAGTAACCACGATCCAAGGGCTTGTTCGCGTCGAGATCCAGCCAGCCCGCCGCAGCAAGCCGATCGCGCGCGTCGTCCCACATGATCGGCGCGCTGGCTTGGAACCAACGCACTCGCTTGGGTCCGCCAACGCCTTCCGGATAGACCGCGAGCGTGAAGATTTCCGACGCGATCGAATTGCGCGTACGGCCCGGGAGCGGCTCGGCATGATGCGCGCGAAAGTCGCGCGACGCGACCGACAACATCCATCCTCCGGGCTCGCGCGTGCGACCCGCGAGTGCGAGCTCGAGGAGGCCCGCGGCGGCAAGCCGATCGCGCGCCTCCGGCCATGCGATCGGCGACTCCGCGCGGAAGTAGCGGTGGGTGGACTTGTCCTTGATCCCGCGGGGGTAGGTGATGAGGGTGAAAAAGTCCTTTGCATCCGATTCGGATGCGCCTCGGATCCCGTTACGAACGGTTTCCGCCTTCCGCGCTTCGAGCGCGGTCATCAGCGCAGCGCAGGTCGAAGCGGGCGCGTTCGGCGCCACGGTCAACGCGGCACGCCCGGCGGCCTCGCATCGGCGAACCGCCTCGGAGACATCGACGCGCACACCGTCGGCCGTGATGCCCGTCGGATCGATCCGAACGACACAGTTGCGAGGTATGGGCGGGTTGGGGATCGTCGGCGCGGGGCTCGGCGAGCTACTCGATGCGGGCCACGCGGAGGGAGCGCTTCTGCTCTTGGCCAGGTGCCAGAGCGCGAGCCCACTTCCGAGCCCGACGGCAAACGTTGAGGTGTTCGACATGAGCGGACTCCTTCAGGACTACGCAAACGCACGGGTGTGCGCGCGCTCGCGCTGGTAGAGCGCAACGACGCCCTTGCACCATGCGACCTTCGCCGGGTTGAAAAGATGCTTGCTGGCGCCCGCGCGCTTGGCGTGCGCTGCGACTTGATCGATCGTGATGTCGGTCGCGCCTAGCCCCTCGAGGTAGCGCGCGACGCGACCGACACCGCCAGCCTCGGAAAAGCCGGCATTCCAACCGAAGGTCAGAAGCTCGACGAACCGCGGGTTGTTCCAATCCGCTTGCAGGGTGGTGATCCGCGGGTGGTTCTTGCGGTAGCTGTCGATGACCAGTCGAAGCAGCTCGCATCCGATGGCGACGTTGGTGGCCGGATGGCTGAGGTGCTCGCTCCGGTACGACGTGCCGTGGCGCTTGTTGTAGTCGTCGAGTACGACCGGAACGATCTGCATGAGTCCGACCGCGCGGCCCGTGCTGGCGCTCGGTTGCCCGTCCGACTCGCGCTCGACGAGCGCGCGCACGTACTCGACCGGCAAACTACCGCGGTACTTCTCGAACACCGCATCGAATCGACGCACGCGCGACGACGTTGCGAACGACGAGGGCGGCGCTTGCGCGGCCGGGCCGGATTGCTCGGTCGGACCGGTCGTGAGGCGTACGGAGACCTGGGATGGGCGGGTGATCGGAACGACGGCGTTCGTCCTCGGCGTAGACGTGACGACGACCTGCGATGGCATTGTGATCGGACCGTCGTTCGTCGTCGGCAGACGCCCTGAAGGGGCGCTCGAGGTCGGCAGGCGTGTCGTCGCCGGCGCGATGGTGGCGATCGGCGCGGTCGCCGTCATCACAGGTGCCGTGGAGATGTTCGATGCGTCGTGCGCATACGGATCGATCGGCCGCATGTCGCCCGAGGGACCAGCGTACGGCCCACCGCCGATGAACGGGCTCGCGTACGGGTCGATCGGCGTCATCGGTCCGGACGGTCCGGTAGCCAACGCCCGCGGGGGCGCAGGCGCAACGTTCGGCGCCGGCCTCATCGTCGAGAGCGAGCTGGAGCTCGACGTTCGCGGCGCGGCGAGCGGCGCCGTGGTTGGTTGCTTCGCGAGAAGCGGTGGGACGAGCCAGCGCCCGGCCGCGTAACCGGCGGCGCCGCCCGCGGCGAGCCACAGCGCGGTTCCGAGTGCGTCGTCGTTGGACATAACGGTTCTTTCGTGAAGAGGGCTGTGATGGAAGTGACGAAAAGGGGGAGAGCAACGAGAAGGAGAAGGAGAAGGATCGGGGCCTCGGTTCACGCGAGCGACCAGAGGGCCACCGTGGAATGAGCTCGTAACTAGGCTTGAGTTCGATCAGGCGTGCAGAGCGCACGCCG
>JAYUVX010000298.1:0-4198 GCA_043753855.1 Myxococcales bacterium
CGACTCGAAGCGGCGTACGACGCTCCGTACAATCAGGGCGCCGGCTCCGTCGAGGAAGGCGAGGCCACCTTGGCGCGCGAGCGGCTCGCGTGCGCCGAGAAGCTAGCGCGTGAAGTCGCTTTGCGCCAGAGCAGCTGAGTCATCGCGCGAGCGCGGCAGCTCTCCCGATATTCTACCGGTCTACGAGCTAGACCGGTCGCTCGACGGAATTCCCGCTCGTCTACCGGATGTACGTCGTCGAACAAAACGGGGATCGCTCCGGCCATGATCTCCGCCCCGAGCTGCAAACACAAAGGGCCGATTCGCGGACAGCAGCGGCCGCACGTTTATTGAGGGCGTCCCGATGAACAGACCAGTGACGACCACGCTGCACACGACGCCCCGGCGCGCAGCTACCAGATACCGGGAGTCGGTGAAGCAAGGCGGATCGTTGCTCAGCATCACACTGGCGTCGGATATCATCCGCTTATGGTCAGCGTAGGTGCACCGCATCGCCGGCCGCCGCGCTCGACGGGCTGCTGCGCGAGCGACCCGCGCACCCGACTCGTCAGATCGCGCAGCTGCCGAAGCTCACCGCGTCGATGCGCCCGCTGAAGACGTCGTGATCGATCTGCTGCCAATTCCGAGATCAGTCGATCGCCGTGACCGCGAGTTGCTGTTGCCGCGCGACGGAATTGTCAGCGGCGCCGCGACGTCGTAGCAGCTGTGCCGGATGCTGGAGCGCGCCACGACTGGACGATGGTCGGTCGGCGGCCAGGGGCTGGTGGCGGCGGAGATCGATCCGTCGCTTCCGCCGCAAGGCTATCGACTCTCGGTGCGCGCGACCGGCGTGTCAATCGTCGGCGCCGACCCTGCAGGCGCTTTCTACGCCTCGTGCACGTTCGCCCAGCTGATCGAAGCGAGTCGCGTTCCGTGCATCGACATTGAAGATCACCCGGAGCTGCTGGTTCGCGGCGTGATGCTCGACATCAGCCGCGACAAAGTGCCGACAATGTCGACGCTTCGTGAGCTGATCGACATGCTCGCGAGCTGGAAGATTAATCAGTTCCAGCTCTACACCGAGCACACGTTCGCGTATCGCGCGCACCGAGAGGTGTGGGCCTTGGCGTCACCGATGACCAGTGAGGAGATCGTCGAGCTCGATAGCTATTGCCGCGAACGCTTCATGGAGTTGGTGCCGAATCAGAACAGCTTCGGGCACCTTGAGCGCTGGTTCATCCACGAGCGCTACCGAACGCGTGCCGAGACGGAATTCGGGGTTGAGTTGCCGTGGGGCGAGATTACGGAGCATCCGTTTACTCTCGCCCTGTCAGCTGCGGCCATCGAATTTCTCGACGGTCTGTATAGCGAGCTGCTGCCGAGCTTCACGAGTACGCGGTTCAACGTTCGGTGCGACGAGACGTACGACCTGGGTCTTGGCAACACGCGCGCGCGAGTCGAGGGCGTCGGTCGACCGCGCGTTTGGCTTGAATTCGTACGCGAGATCCATGCGCTCGCCAGCCGACACGGTCGATCGACCCAGGTTTGGGACGATACCGTGCGCCGGCATCCCGAACTGTTCGCAGATCTCCCGCGCGACCTCATGATCCTCGACTCGAGCTACGATGCCGAGCGCAGCTTGATGGCGACCGCCGAGCGGCTCGCGGCTGCGGGTCAGCCGTTCTACGTATGTCCTGGCACATCCAGCTGGACGTCACTGACCGGCCGCACGGATAACTCGGTCGCGGGCTTCTCGAACTCGCGCTCCACGAAACGCGGATAGCCGTATCCATGCTCCGAGCGTTCGCGCGCACGGTCGAGCAAGGCTGGGAGATGATCCCCATCGGCGAGGTCGTCACCGGCGACGTCATCCGGCTCGCCACCGAGCGCAAGCACCTTACCGACGTGATCAAGATGGTCGCGTACCAAGCCGAAACAGAACTCGTCCGCCGAATTACGCCGCACTACCATCGCGCCGACGACGAGGCACGGACCCTCGTGCAGTCGGCGCTCTCCAACGCCGGCGACATCGTCGTCACCGCCACCGAGCTGCGCGTCACGTTCGCCCCGCTCAGCTCGCCGCACCGGACCGCCGCGTTGGCCGCACCGTGCGCCGAACTCGACGCGCTGGCCCCGCGCTTCGCCGGCACCCGGTTGCGCGTCCGCTACGCCGTTACAACCTGAGATCCGGACAGTTCAGCCGATGGGTATGTCAGGAGGTCTGGACTCCGCATAGAATCGGAGGTGTGGCGATCCCTTGCGGTGCGTGCAGCCGTCCGGTCCATGACCGCGCGGTCGTGTGCCCGCACTGCGGTCAGCCAACGGGTGTCGAGGCCGACCCCACGCTGACCGACGAGGAGCGGCGAGCGGCCGTGGATCTCGCGCGGATCGAGTCGGATCGCTATACCGCACCGACCTACAGCAACGGCATGTTCGGATTTGACCCGGAGCTCGCGTTGATCGGAGGCGTGGCGGTCGCGGTCGGCGCGGTGGTCAAGACCGCAGTGGAGGCGGTCACCGACGAGCGAGCCGAGCGCCGGTCGCGCCCCGGGCTGCCGCGAGCCTACGCGCGTGTTCGCACCGCGCCCCCGGTGGTCCCCGAGCCATCGAGGGGACCCGAGCCCGCTCCACCTTCCTCGGAGACGCCGCGCATCCTCAAGTGAGTCACTGGAGGATCAGCGCGAGCGCCGCGAGCACCGCGGCGATCACCACGAACGCGGTGAAGAACGTGCCGTTGCTCATGTTCCAGTCGGCAGGTTCTCCGAGCCGCCACGACGCCATCGCGCGATGGTCGCGCTCCGCCATGTCGCGGGTCTCGGACTTGGTGAGCTGGAGGCGGGAGACGGACATGCCGCGAATTCTCCCGCGCGCCCGGCCGCAAACCAAATTTTGCGTCCGGAGTGACTCGGACAGCCGCTCCGGCGGACCCGCGTGGTCACCGGAATCGCTTCGATCCCCTGTGGTTAGGGCACACTCGGCGGGTGGCGATCCGCGGCTACTACCTCGGCTGCCCGGGCTGGGGCGTCAAGTCCTGGGTCGGCCGGCTGTTCCCCGCCGGTACGCGCCCCACGGAGCTCCTCACGCGCTACGCCGAGGTGTTCAACACCGTCGAGGGCAACACCACGTTCTACGCGCTCCCCAGCGTGGAGAGCGTCGCGCGCTGGAGCGCTTCGGTGCCCGCGGAGTTCCGGTTCTGCTTCAAGTTCCCGCGTACGATCACGCACGCTCAGCTGCTCGTTGATTGCCCCGCGGAGGTGACCACGTTCCTCGAACGGCTCGCACCGCTCGGTGACAAGCTCGGCACGCTGTTCCTCCAGCTACCTCCGCGGTTCGGTGCCGCGCAGTTGCCGCAGCTGCGCACGTTCCTCGGCACGCTGTCGGCGGAGTTTCGCTACGGCGTGGAGGTCCGTGACGAGGTGTTCTTCGAGGACGGACCGGAGGCGACCGAGCTCGTCGAGCTGCTGCGCGAGCGGTTCATCGATCTGGTGGTGATGGACACGCGCGGCATCCAGTCGAGCGGAAGCCTCGAGTTCGCGGACGTCCGCGGCAAGAAGCCGGCGCTGCCGGTGATCATGCGTGCGACCGCAGCTCAGCCGCTGGTCCGGTTCGTCCCGCACGAAGCGTTCGCGGAGAGCCGCACGTTCGCCGAGCAGTGGAGCCTCCAGCTCGCGCGGTGGATCACCGAAGGCAAGCGGCCGTACTTTTTCATGCACGCACCCGACGACACGTTCGCACCGGAGAATGCCTACGCGTTCCACACCATGCTCCGTGCGCACACGGAGGTCGGCGAGCTCCCGCCGTGGCCCGGGGCGCCGCGTCAGCTCGCGCTGTTCTGAGCTGCTAGAATGTTGCATGCGCGCACTGTGGATCGGACTGGTGGCGGCTGCGTGTTCGGGCACGCCTCCGCCGTCGCCCGCAGCGGCGGCGCGGCCGATCGTCGAGCCTGCGGCCGTGCCGGCCGTCAGCTCCGAGGGGCCGTCATGGATCGGCGTGCGGTTCGATCGCAACACCACGCGCGTGATCCAGGTGGTGCCGGGCGGCCCGGCAGAGCAAGCCGGCGTGCGGATCGGTGACGAGCTCGCCACCGTGGATGGTCACGCGGTAGCGACCGACACCGATGCAGTGCAGACCATCCGCGGCCACCGACCCGGAGCCACTGGCTTCCGGCTCCGGCGATCGGGCAAGGACATGGCGGTCGCGATTGCGATCGCGCAGATGC